>JACONG010000008.1 GCA_014323865.1 Rhodospirillales bacterium
GGGACGACCCTTACGGGTACCGGAACGATCACTGCGACCGAGATGACCAGCACCCTGAGCGGTACCCTTGCCCCGAGGGTTACTGTTTCCAATGAGCGTACCGGAGTCAGCGGGACAATTGCAGGTAACGTGTACGATCACGATGGGTCGTTGCTGGTACACGGAGACCTGACAGGAACCGTTACTGTGGGCTCACAAGCTGGCGCTCCTATCGAAGGTGGAGCGTTTTACGCTGTCCAACAACCTGCCCCGACCCAGAACTGAAGACAGAATCAGGGTTTCAGGCGGCCACGCGGCCTGAAACCTTCTGTTTCTTCCCGGATATGGGGAGCTGATATCAGGATCCCGGGCGGCAAGATCCCCGGAATGGCCGCCCGGGATCTTCTGTTTCTTCCCGACCGCCTCCCGAAAGGGCAGGTTGTTCCGCAAGGTGTTCCGTAATTGGCGAACACCATCCATGCCCACCCGTCGAGACCACGAGCGAGGCCTCAGGGTCGCATATGTCAGTCGCATATGTCAGTCGATGATCGGGGTCGACGATCAGGATTGCGATGCCGCTCTGACCGACGCAGCGATCTGCCCTGAGCGGGTTCATCTCAAGTAGAAACGGCCCCGCCTTCCGCGCCTGTGTGGAGCAGGTCCCGGTGCCGGAATTGAGCCCCGGCGATATCGTGGTGATGGACAATCTTGCGGCCCATAAGGTCGCGGGTGTCCGCCAGGCCATCGAAGCCGCCGGCGCCGGGCTGCTTGACCTGCCGCCCCGGAGCCCGGACTTCAACCCCATCGGGATGGCGTTCGGGAGGCCATCGCAACGATCATCGATCGCTTCACGCCACAGCACGGCACGAGCGTCTTCGCCGCCGCAGGATATGATCACGAATGAATTGAAAACGCTCCAGTCGACGTAATCCGGGTCGTGTTTGTCGAGAATGCGCTTCAGGGTTTGGAAATTGTATCGCGCACCGGTGCGCTCATCCGAGCGGTTCATCTGCTTTGCGGTGCGTGCGCAGATATCCTGTGAAACGCGTTTGAGCGGCTGGCCGGTCTGCAGCGCCTGGATGTCGAGTATGGCCGAGTCCCTTGTTGACCATGGGTCACCAGATGGACAGTTCATGACTCAAAGTTAAGCAAGTTACCGCAATGGACGCAACGACCAGCCCATCGGTGACGTGTTAGGATTGAGTCCATGACCACCCTGTGCCGTGATTGTGGCCAACGGCCGCCCTCCGACGCCGAGGCTTGCGACGCCTGCGGATCAACCCGGCTTGTGCGTCACAGGGAACTCCACGAGCTTTCGATCGCCCATCTCGATTGTGATGCCTTCTACGCCACCATCGAGAAGCGGGACCGTCCCGAACTGCGCGACGTTCCCGTCATTGTCGGCGGGCGGCACCGCGGTGTCGTCGCAGCCTGCTGCTACCTCGCACGCACCTGCGGCGTGCGTTCGGCGATGCCGATGTTCAAGGCTCTGAAACTCTGTCCCGATGCCACAGTCATCAAGCCGGACATGAAGAAGTACAGCGACGTCGGACGCCAGGTGCGCGGCATGATGCAGGCGCTGACGCCACTGGTGGAGCCGCTCTCGGTCGACGAAGCCTTCATGGATCTGGCCGGAACGGAGACGCTCCACCAGGGCAGCCCGGCCACCACACTGGCGGCTTTGGCAAAGCGCGTCGAGGCCGAACTCGCGATCACCGTCTCGATCGGTCTGAGCTATAACAAGTTCCTCGCCAAGATCGCGTCGGACCTTGACAAACCGCGCGGGTTTTCCGTGCTCGGCCAGGGCGATGCCCGAACCTTCCTCTCGGACAAGCCCGTCAGCCTTCTGTGGGGTGTGGGCAAAACGATGCAGCGCATGCTGGCACAGGACGGGATCACCCTGATCGGAGAGCTTGCCCGGCTCGACGAGGCTGAACTGGTGGCCCGCTACGGCAAAATCGGTCGCCGACTGTCTCTCTGCAGCCGCGGCCTTGATGACCGTGATGTCGACCCGCAGGGCGAAGCGAAGTCGATCTCGTCGGAGACCACGCTCGACTCCGACATTGCCGACTACGACCGGCTCCGGCCGATCCTCTGGCAGCTGGCCGAGACCGTTTCGCGGCGCATGAAGAAGTCCGGCATCGCAGGCGAAGGCGTCACGCTGAAGCTGAAGACCGCCGACTTCCGGATCGTCACACGGAGCCGCCATCTGAAGAGCCCAACGCAATCGGCCGAGGAGATGTTCCGGGCCGTCGAACCGCTTCTGGCCCGCGAGACCGATGGCCGCGCCTTCCGCCTGATCGGCATCGGCGCACATGATCTGACCGAGGCGAGTGAGATTGCCCAGGGCGACCTCTTCAGCGGCGTCGGCCCGAGCGAAAGCAAGGTCGACAAGGCGCTCGACGCAGTGCGCGAGAAGTTCGGCGACGCCGCCGTCATGAAGGGCCGGGGCTTCGGCGCCAGGTTCGAGAGGCAGGGCCCCGGCAAGGTGGAGTGACGGCGGTTGCCAAGGCGTTTCCTGTGATCATGTCAACGCGATTCCAGCGACAACGAGCGCTTTCAAACAAACCAATCCCCATCCAGAACGCGCGGGGCATGCGCAGGCTGGGCGGCACCTTGCCGGGAAACCTGATGCCATGGATAACGACGCTTACTTTCAAAGCCGCCTGAACGACCTGAAGCACGAAGGCCGCTATCGCGTCTTCGCCGATCTGGAGCGCCGTGCCGGCGCCTTTCCGCACGCCTGCCTGCGCCGGGACGGCATCGAGCGCGAGGTCGTCATCTGGTGCTCCAACGACTACCTCGGCATGGGTCAGCACCCGACGGTGCTGGCCGCCATGCGCGAGGCGCTCGACACGACAGGAGCCGGTGCCGGCGGCACCCGCAACATATCCGGGACGACGCATCTCCACGTCGAACTCGAGGCGGAGCTCGCCGATCTGCATGGCAAGGAAGCAGCACTCGTCTTCACCTCGGGTTATGTCGCCAACGAGGCCGCGCTGTCGACGCTGGCGCGCGAACTCCCCGACTGCATGGTCTTTTCCGATGCCCTGAACCATGCCTCAATGATCCAGGGCATCCGCCACAGCGGCGTGCCGAAGCATATCTTCCGGCACAACGACCCCGACGATCTCGACCGCCTTCTCGCGGCAACGCCGGCGAACCATGCACGTCTGGTCGCCTTCGAGTCGGTCTATTCCATGGACGGTGACATCGCGCCACTGGCCGAGCTCTGCGATGTCTGCGAGCGACATGGCGCGCTGAGCTATCTCGACGAGGTTCACGCGGTCGGGCTCTACGGTGCTCGTGGCGGCGGTGTGGCCGAGCGCGACGGCATCATGGATCGCCTGGATGTCATCCAGGGCACGCTGGGCAAGGCCTTCGGTCTGGTCGGCGGCTATATCGCCGGTTCGGCCGCCATGGTCGACATGGTGCGCAGCTTCGCGCCCGGCTTCATCTTCACGACATCGCTGCCGCCGGCCGTACTGGCCGGAGCGCTGGCAAGCGTCCGTCACCTGAAGGAGAGCGGTGCGGAGCGGGCGCGCCACCAGGAACGTTCGGCAACGCTGAAGACACGTCTGACGGACGCCGGGCTGCCGTTGATGCCGTCGGTCAGCCACATCGTGCCCGTCTTCGTCGGTGATGCCGTGCGCTGCCGCGAGGCCGGCGACCTGCTTCTGGAACGCCATGGCATCTACGTGCAGCCGATCAACTATCCGACCGTCCCACGCGGCACCGAACGCCTGCGCTTCACGCCGGGCCCGCTTCACGACGATGCCATGATGGACGCTCTGATGAACGGTCTCGGCGACGTCTGGCAGACGCTGGCGCTGGAGACAGCTGACGAATCCGCTCCGTATCGAAAGACTCGGAGCATCGTCACCCGTTCAGATTGATTCAATCTGAACGGGACATGCTCCAGTCCGCAGGGCGGTCGCGGATGACGATCTCGCCCGCAGCGATCTTCCTGTGGATGTCGGTCATGGTCGTTCCACTGGTGCGTCCACTGTGACGGGACCGGACGGGGGCGACAAGACAATCTTCCTCTCCCGGGATCGGTAGAGGGTTGGGGTTGGAGTTGGGGTTGATCGCCCGGCGAGCACACCGGCCCCGGCTCCGGGAAGCGCCCTCACCCGGCTCCGGCCAGGCTCGTTCCTCACCGAGCCTGTGCATCCCTCTCCCGGGCAGGGCGAGGGACACAACGAAACCGCCTCGCTTACGCCGCCAGGGCCTGGGTCAGGTCGTCCCTGACGTCGGCGACATCCTCCAGGCCAACGTGCAGGCGCAAGAGACCGTCGGTGAGGCCGAGCCGGTCGCGATCGGCCTGGGGCAGCCTGGAATGTGTCGTGGTCGCGGGATGGGTGATCAGGCTCTTCGAATCCCCGAGATTGTTGGAGATGTCGATCAGGTTGAGCGCGTTGAGAAACCTGAAGGCGCGCGGCTTCCCGCCGTCGAGTTCGAAGCTCACGATACTGCCGCCATCGGTCATCTGCTTTTTCGCCAGCGCGGCCTGCGGATGACTGTCGAGATGCGGGTAGAGCGTGCGGATCACGCCACTGCGCGTCTCGAGCCAACGGGCGACATCGCGCGCGTTGTCGCAGTGGCGTGCGACACGCAGGTCGAGAGTCTCCAGGCCCTTGAGCAGAAGCCAGGCGTTGAATGGCGAGAGCGCCGGGCCGGTGTGCTTGAGGAAGGCGAAAAGCGGGCCGTCGACGAAGTCGCCGGGTCCCAAGACCGCACCGCCCAGGCAGCGCCCCTGCCCGTCGATGTGCTTGGTGGCCGAGTAGACAACGATGTCGGCGCCGAACTGCAACGGCTTCTGCAGCAGCGGCGAGGCAAAGACGTTGTCGACGACGACCTTGGCCCCGGCCTGATGCGCAAGATCGCAGATCGTCGCGAGGTCGACGATCTCCAGCGTCGGGTTCGAGGGTGTCTCAAGAAACACGGCCTCGGCCCCGTCCTTCAGCGCCCCGCGCCACTGGTCGAGGTCGGTACCGTCGACGAAACGGCTCTCGACGCCGAACCTGGGCAGGATGTTCGTCACGATGTGATGGCACGAGCCGAACAACGCGCGCGAGGCCACGACCCGGTCGCCCGCCTTCAAAAGCGAGGCCAGCGCCGCATAGACCGCCGCCATGCCCGACGACGTCGCACGGCAGGCCGCCGCGCCTTCCAGAAGGCGCAGGCGTTCCTCGAAGATCGAAACGGTCGGGTTGCCGTAGCGCGAATAGATGTAGCGCGGGTTTTCCTCGGCGAACGCCGCAGCCGCCTCCTCGGCGGAGCCATAGACATAGCCCGAGGTCATGTAGAGTGCTTCGGACGTCTCGTCGTGTTCGGATCGGGTGGTTCCCCCGCGCACCAGCGCTGTCTGGGCGCGCCAGTTGGGGGAAGCGGTCGGGGATACGGTCACCTCTGAACCTCCAGAAAACAAAAAACCCCAACCCGCTTCGGGTCAGGGCATCCTGGATTCTGGAGAACCCGCCGCGACCTTTTAGCGAGTTCTTTAACGTGGCCGCAAGCCGGTCGGCACAAATCACCACGTGCCGGAGAAATAGGACCCTCACAAAGATGAGTCAAGGCCATCATTCCGGGCGAAGCACGTGCGCAATCGCGCAGCGCACATGGTCGAACCGAAGACGGGGTGCCTATACCAGGCTAGCCTCTTGTAGAGCCTCCAATGCCAGCCCTACCACTCGCTCATCGAAGAGCCGTTGCTTGCGGCGACCCGCTGCCTGACCACCGGCCCAATTGACCAGCGACTCCCGAACCGCCCCAACACTTGGCTTTACGCCTTGGCGACTGATCTGCCAATCAACCGTGGCCAAGAGCTCCAATCCAAAAGGAGATTGAAAACCATCGACTAGATCAGAAGTTGCTTCCAAAGCGGGGCGATAGGCGTTCATCTCGGGGGTCATGAGGTATGCAGCGACTGTGTCGCTCTTGGAAAACTCGAACCTAATCGTGTCCAGCGGCGCAGCATCTGCGAGCCGCTTCTCGCAGTGTAGGTAACTCCCATCGATCGAGTTAAGCAAGTGTCGGAGATTGTCGGAGTAGGGACCAAACTTTCCGACAACGAAATCGAATGAGAACGCCGGTGAATCATCCTGATCCACTATTCTCTCCAAAAAGTATGCTAACTTCTGAACTTCAACCAATGTACACTCGATACCTAGCACTGCGTAGCGACGAACAAGCTCAGCAATGAGAGCGCGTTCTGGTGTTAGTTTCTTAACACCATCACGCTTCACAACATTCTGATACTGTCTGGTTGGTTCATAGACCAGCACATCAACGTTATTAAGTTCTGACAAAGCATCTACGATTTTCTCTCGAACAATACGCCAATCAAGACCTCCGTTCCCGGACCCAAGAGGTGGAATAGCAATTGACTTGACATTATTCATCAGCATGAACTGCACGAGGTCCGATAGTCCGTCTTCGATCCATTCGAGTTTGGATGGCTGCCGCCAGTGCTTCTTGGTAGGAAAATTCACAATCCAACGGGGAGGCAACAGATCGAAACGTTCGGTGACAAACACCTTGCCAACTTGAACCCGCTTCTCTTTGCAAGCTGATTCATACTGATCAAAATTCTCAGGGAAAGCTTCCTTGAACATCAGGGCAATACCTTTGCCCATCACGCCAACAGTGTTGACAGTGTTTACCAGCGCTTCTGCATCTGCTTCGAGCACATTGCCAGTCGCAAACCGGATGCTCATAGATACCACTCCGATTTAGTGATCACCTTAGTGTCAACGTCGTGTTTATCAGCCAAAGCCTGCACGGTCAAACGAACTGCCTCGCTTCTCACCGCTATACCCAACAACCCAGAGAGCGGCAGATGCCTGTGGGCCAACGCTTCTGCTTGATAGCGTTCGAACTTCTCGATGTCATCCTTCTTGAAATCCCTTGCACGAAGCGTGTCCCAAACTATCCATTCTTCCAAGTCGGTTAGGTCTTTGGAGAAACGCGCAATCTTTAGTAACGCATGCCGATCACTAATGACAAAATCCACATTATTTTTAGTTAAATGATGAAGTGAACTAAACAATATTACAATGTCATCGAGGTGTTGAGATTTAATGCCATTCCATCCAGTCTTAATGTTGTACATCATTGGCGTATATGGCGTAAAATAGAAGGGCACGTAGTCGCACAATGCGCCTCCTGGGGCCACAGGTATGGACCGGCTCTTGCGTTTCTCAATCAGCTCTTCGTTTCCGATAGCATGATAGTTTCCATCCCCCTCGCGAGAACTCTGACAATGACAGCCCTCACATAGAACAGTCTCGACATTGTCGATATGGATAATGCGAAAAATCAAGGCTTTCTCTGGACGCAGGAATTCAGTCAAGACTAGATGCTAGCCTCCATATACAAATTGCGACAAAAGCGAAAGAGCGCCGGGCTCCTGCCCGACGCTCTCTCCGTTCAACCTGTCGCCTCGTGCCGTTACGCGGCGACTTTCTCGGCCTCGATGGCGCGCGGTGCGACACCGCTGCGAATCTCGATGGTGCGGGGCTTGAGGGCCTCCGGCACCTCGCGAACGAGGTCGATGTGGAGCAGGCCGTTCTCCAGGTCGGCACCCGATACGCGGACGTGGTCGGCGAGCTGGAAGGTGCGCTTGAAGCTACGGCCCGCAATGCCGCGGTGCAGGTAGGTCTTGCCCTCATCCTTGTCCCTGGCGATGTCGCCCGAGACGATGACGGTGGCATCCTTGACCTCAATCGAGAGGTCATCCTCGCCGAAGCCGGCGACGGCCATGGTGATGCGATAGTCGTTCTCGTCGACCTTTTCGATGTTGTAGGGCGGATAGCCCTCATCGGCGGAACGTGCATTGGCCTCAAGCGCATTCATCATGCGGTCGAAACCGACGGTCGAACGGAACAGGGGAGAGAAGTCGAAACGGGTCATGGTGCATATCCTCTCATTGAGCGATGTACCGTTGGATCGGTCCCCCTACGGTGGCGGGACCCATGTACCCGTCTGCACCCCCGTCATCGGCGGGTGCCGGGTACAGTCAGGATATAAGCACGGAAACGGGCGGTTCAAGGGCCTCTCCGGCTCCTGTAACGCATCAAACGCCGCAGAAACCATGTAGAAACTATAACCATGTAGAAACTATCCTTGGCGCCAGGGTAGCCCGGCGACCTTCCATCCGCCCGTGCGGCCGCGCTGCATCGCGGCGTCCTTGTCGCCTTCGAACCCCTGGGCGACGTTGTAGCAGGGGCCATAGCCCCGGGCGGTCATGGCCACCGCGGCGTGCATGGACCGCACACCCGAGCGACAGAGGAAATAGATCGGCTGGCCCTTCTCCAGACCGGCCGCCACACACTCCTCCACGAAGCGATCATTGGGCACGCCGCCCGGGTGGGTCTGCCACTGGACCAGCCTCACCTGCTTGTCGATGCCGGAGAGGTCGGGCACGCCGACGAACTGCCATTCCGGTTCCGTCCTGACATCCACCAGCACGGCGGCATTGTCGGTCTGAAGCGCGGCGTAGGCTTCGGCGGGAAGAACGTCGCCAGCGTAAGGCTTGTCGTTCATGATCGGTCCTCATCCATCAAACGGCGGTCGGACCAGCATCACCGATGCGGACGCCGGACGCCAGCGCGGAAGAGGAAGGAGCCATGTGAGGAGCCGCAACGGGCAGGGTGCGGGACTTATGGCCCAGGGTCTTGCCCGGGCCACGGGCAAGCCTGGCGTGGCCCTGGTCATCTCCGGCTCCGGAGTGACCAACGCGGCGACGGCGGGACCGCTTCGACAGCGCATTCTCATACAGACGGCGCGTCCGGAGCCGATTGCTTCGTTCGGGGTGCAGACCTGGAATATGTTACCGATCCCATCAGGGGATACTGACCCCACATCTGCGATCCGGGAGAGATCATGTCCGAGACCATACGACTGCTTGTTCACGCCGAGCGCCCCGGGATCGTGGCCGGCATGATCCGCGAGCGGCACCCCGCACTCGCGATCACGACATGCGACAGCTTCGCCGTCCTGCCTGAGGCGGCGACGGTGGATCCTCACATCGCCTATACCGAACGCTTCGAGCGCAAGCCTTATCCGCGGGAGGCGCTGCTGGCCCAGCCTTCGCTTCGCTTCGTCCATGCCTCGGGCGCGGGCATCGATCACCTGGCACCATGGGATCCGGAGAAGGTGCATGTCTGCAACGCCGGCGGCGTGCAGGACGAGGGTATGGCGCAGTTCGCCATCGCCCGCCTGATCGCCATCAACTGCAACGTCTTCCGCTATCACGAACAGCAGAAACAACAGGTCTGGCAGGTCCACGACATCCCGAACTCGCCGGGCGGCACCCTGACCGTGGTCGGCCTGGGCAAGATCGGCGGTGCCTGCGCCGATGTCGGTGCCAGACTCGGCATGACGGTCTACGGCGTCCGGGCACGACCCCAGCCGCATCCGGGCTGTGAGGAGGTCGTCGGCACCGACCGGCTGCACGACGTCCTCGCGAAATCCGACTACGTCATCGTCGTCACCCCGCTGACCGGGGAGACGCACGGCCTGATCGACGCGGCAGCCATCGCGGCCATGAAGCCTGGCGTGATCGTCCACAACATGGCGCGCGGCCATGTGGTCGACGAGGACGCCCTGATGACGGCGCTCAAGTCCGGCCATGTCCGCGCCGCCTCGCTCGACGTCTTCGCCGAGGAGCCGCTGCCGCAGGGCCATCCGCTCTGGACGATGGAGAATGTCCACATCACACCGCATGTCGGCGGCATGCTGACCCGGGAGGACTACAACCGGCTGAGCACGCAGGTCTTCCTCGACAATCTCGATCGCTTCCTCAAGGGCGAGCCGCTCACGAACATCACCGATCCGGTCCGCGGGTACTGACCGTGTCCGCACCTGACGTCTCTCGCATCGTCTACCCCGCGCCGGCACCGACCTCCGCATCGTCGAAAAGGGGCGGCCACAGGCCGGACGAACCGGGATAATCCGGGATAATCCGGGATGACACTGCAAACCATGGACAGCCGCGCCAACTTGCCGTCTCATGCCGTCGGCATTTGCGGGGCGTCCTATGGACTTTCGACCTGACTACACCGAACTCGCGCCCGAGAGCGCGACACGGATTTCCGACTTCGTACTGGGATTGAGCTATGACGGGCTGCCCGACGAGGTGAAGCATCGGGCACGTCTTCATCTGCTCGACCTCATCGGGGTCGCCGCGAGCTCGATCCGGACCCCGCTTTCGGGGATCGTTCGCGACCATGCCGTCGCGATGTTCGGGGCGGGCAACCGGGTGGCGCGCATCATGTTCGACGGTCGGGGGGCAAGCCCCGCCGGGGCGGCGCTGGCAGGCGGCATGTCGATCGACGCTGTCGACGCCCATGACGGCGAACCGCCCACCAAGGGCCATATCGGTGTCGCCATCCTGCCGGCCCAGCTCGCCTGCCAGGACGGCGGTTACAAGGTCGATGCGCGCGGGTTCCTGGTGAACTTCGTGCTGGGCTACGAAGTCTCGGGCCGCGCCGGCCTGGCACTGCACGGCTCGGTGCCGGACTACCACACGTCGGGTGCCTGGAACTGCCTGGGCGCGGCCGCGATCGGCGCGCGCGTCATGGGTCTCGACAGCGACGGATTGCGCCATGCCCTGGGCATCGCCGAATACCACGGGCCGCGCAGCCAGATGATGCGCTGCATCGACCATCCGACCATGCTGAAGGATGGCTCCGGCTGGGGTGCGATGACCGGCGTCAGTGCCGCCGACCTCGCCGCGCGCGGCTTCACCGGCGCACCCGCCGCGACCATCGAGATGCCGGACGTGGCCCACCACTGGAACGATCTGGGTCGCACCTGGCACATGCTCGATCAGTATGTGAAGCCCTATCCGGTCTGCCGCTGGGCGCAGCCCGCGGTGGAGGCCGCACTGGCCGTTCAGACCGCCCATGGCGTGGACTCGACGGAGATCGCCGATATCGCCGTCTCGACCTTCTTCGAGGCGACGCGGCTGGCGACCTGTCACCCCTCCGACACCGAACAGGCGCAATACAGCCTGCCCTACCCCGTCGCTGCGGCCCTGGTACGCGGGAGCCTCGGTGTGGACGAGATCCTTGGCGATGCGCTCGCCGATGCCGAGATCGCCCGGGTCAGCGACTGTGTCCGCCTGATCGACCACCAGCCCTACAACGACCGCTTCCCGCGTGAACGCTGGGCCCATGTGGTCGTGACACTTAAGGACGGCCGCGAACTGACCTCTGCCCCGACCCGCCCCAGGGGCGAACCGGACGATCCCTTCTCGACCGAGGAGATGATCGCGAAGTTCCACACCTATGCCGCCCCGGCCGTCGGCGATGCCAGAGCCAGGAAACTCGAGGAGCTGGCCATGTCGCTCGGCGAAGGCAGCGATCTCGACGCGCTGGTCGAGGACTGTCTGACGGGGCTTTGATACCGCTCATTCCGTGCCATACCGGCCGACTGAAAGGAGAGCCGGGATGACACGAACGGTTCGTGACTGATGCCTTGCGTCCGGTCCTTCCGCGCCACCGCGAACGCCGTCATCGCGCCGCTCCCGTTGGCGGCAGCAAAGCTGGCGGTGGTGACGCCGCCATGGGCGCGCGTGCGTTCGACATGCTCAGCCGGCGAAATCCCGCTGCGAAGAATCGCATTCCCGGCTGCGGTTGTGCCCCTCTCGTCGTCCTGATCACGGTTGGCTGTCGCTGCGGGAGGGAAGCATGGCGAGGCGCTCGTCAAAAACGGATCATGCGCCGTCGTCCCCGCCGGAAAGCCAGTTCCGCGCGACCTGCTCAAAGACAGCCACCGCGGCTTCGACATCAGCCGTTTCGACATGTTCGTCGGTCTGTCCGCTCATGCCGAGAAGGCCCGGCCCGATAATGACCATGGGGATATCGAAGGCCGGCGCGAGAACGGAGGCGTCGCTGTAGTAGCTCGCCCCGCCGGGCACCGCGGGCCTGCCCCTGGCTGTCGTGACAGCGTCCAGACAGATCCGGGCGAAGGGGTGATCGACGGCGGTCTCCACAGGCGGCTTGAAGTCCATGCGTTCGAGCTCGAGATCGGTGCCGACATGGGCCAGGAGCGCCTGTTCGGCCTCCGACGGATCCATGCCCGGGAGGATACGCAGATCGACCCCGGCCTCGCACCGGTCAGGCGTCAGGTTGACGACCGTGCCGCCCCTGATCGTTCCGACATTCACCAACGGCGCACCCAGCAGGGGATGGTCGGGCACATCGAAGTGAAACGACCGGAGCGATACCAGAGCATCAAGCATACGTTCGATCGCACTCTGACCGCCCGTGCCGGTCTCATCGCCGGATCGATGACCCAGCTTGCCATGGGCAATCAGGCGCACCCACAAGGCGCCCTTTTCGGCAAGCAGCACATCCATGGTCGAGGGTTCGCTCACAAGAAGAGCGCCGCAGCCGTCGAGCGCACCGGTCTCCACCATGCGCCGGGCACCGAGCGCGTTCGAACTCTCACCGGCGCTGAGCGCCAGCACCACATCGCCGCCCAGGCGGTCGCCCGATGCGGCCAGGCGTTCGGCCGCGACAATCATGGCGGCCATCCCGCTCTTCATGTCGGCGGAACCGCGACCGTAGAGTTTGCCGTCGACGATCTCGGCTGCGAAGGGATCGTGGATCCAGGGCTGTTCGCCGGGCGGCACCGTGTCGAAATGGGCCGAGAACACGATGGCCGGCCGATCGCCGCCGCCGCGGACCCGCGCGATCACATTCGCGCGGCCCGGCTCGAACGCATCGAGCTCCGACTCCAGGCCGGACGAACCCAGACGGTCATGGACCATCCGGGCGATATCGATCTCACGGCCCGGTGGATCGCAGGTTTCGTGCCGGACCAGATGACGCAGCAGGTCGACGACTTCGGACAACAGGCCGCTCCTCGGGAACACTGCGTACATGTTAGCACCGGCGGCGTGATCGTGAAAACGGCGGGACTTTCGGCCACGCGGCAACCCCGGCTAGTCTGACCCCAGGCAGGGAGGCAAGATCATGGCACGGGATCCGCGATACGACGTTCTGTTCGAACCGGTGAAGATCGGGCCCGTGACCGCTCCCAACCGGTTCTACCAGGTGCCGCACTGCTCGGGCATGGGCCACCAGATGCCCCAAACCGTGAACGCCATGCGGGGCGTCAAGGCCGAGGGCGGCTGGGGTGTGGTCTGCACCGAGTACTGCTCGATCGACCCGAGCTCGGATGACGGGCCGCACGCGTATTGCACGCTCTGGGATGACGACGACATCAGGAACCAGGCCGCCATGGTCGAGGCGGTTCACCGGCACGGCTCGCTCGCAGGCGTCGAGCTGTGGCATGGCGGCTACTCCAGCGACAACGGCGTGACACGGCGTCCGCCCACGGGGCCGAACTCCATGCCCGTCTGGCACGGCACGAGCCAGACCCGCGCCATGGACAAGGCCGACATCCGCACCTTCCGCGAAAATCATCGCAAGTCGGCACTGCGGGCCAGGGAGGCGGGCTTCGACATCGTCTATGTCTACGCCGCGCACGGCTATCTGCCCGCTCAGTTTCTCTCGCCGATCCAGAATCAGCGCACAGACGAATACGGCGGCAGCTTCGAAAACCGCGCGCGCCTGATCAGGGAACTGCTGGAGGACACCGGGGACGCCGTCGGTGACACCTGCGCTGTCGCGATCCGGTTCGCGGTCGACAATCTCGATGTCGACATGGGCATCACCAGGGACGGGGACGGCCGCGCCCTGGTGGAATACGTCGCCGAGCTGCCGGACCTGTGGGACGTCAACATCGCCAACTTCGCGGCCGATGCGCGGACCGCCCGCTTCGCCGGGGAAGGTGCGCAGGAGGACTATATCGCCTTCGTCAAGCAGGTCACGACCAGGCCGGTGCTGACGGTGGGGCGCTACACATCCGCCGACCGCATGGTCGCGATCATCAACAAGGGCCTGGTCGACATGATCGGTTCGGCCCGCCCGTCGATCGCCGATCCCTTCCTGCCCAGGAAGATCGAGGAAGGCCGTATCGAGGACGTGCGGGAGTGCATCGGCTGCAATGTCTGCATCAAATCGAACAACGACGGCTGGCCCCTGCGCTGCACCCAGAACCCGACCATGGGCGAGGAATGGCGGCGCGGCTGGCACCCCGAACGGATCGCGCCGAAGGGCAGCGACGGCAAGGTGCTGATCGTGGGAGCCGGACCGGCCGGGCTGGAGGCGGCACGCGCCGCCGGACAGCGCGGCTATCAGGTGGCGCTTGCCGAGGCGACGGGCGACCTGGGCGGCCGTTCCGCACGCGAAGCGACCCTTCCGGGCCTTTCGACCTTCGCCCGCGTAAGGGACTGGCGGCTGGGTCAGATCGCCAGGCTGCCGAATGTCGAAGTCTTCCGCGACAGCCGGCTGGACGCTGAACAGGTGCTGGAGTTCGGCTTCGAACACGTCTGCATCGCCACCGGCTCGCGCTGGCGGCACAACGGCATGGGCCGGTCGAGCTTCAGGCCGTTCGACGGTCACGGGCACGGCCGGGTGTTCACGCCCGATGACGTCATGGAGGGCTCCACCATCGAGGGACGCGTCATGGTCTACGACGACGATCATTTCTACATGGGCGGGGTCATCGCCGAGGCGCTCAAGGCCGCAGGCAACGAGGTGGTGCTTGTCACGAGCGCCGACTCGGTCTCGCCATCGTGTCACGGCACGCTCGATCAGCCGCGCATCCAGGCCCGACTGATCGCGCTGGAGATCGCTATCGTCACCGCCCACAGGCTGCTCGCCTTCGACGGCAGCCAGGCCACGCTGGCCTGCGTCTACAGCGGGCGCGAGCGCAAGGCGATCTCCGACAATATCGTCGTCGTCACCTCGCGCGAGCCCAGCGAAGGGCTCTATCTCGATCTTGCCTCCGATCCCGAAAGGCTCGCCGAAGCCGGGATCGGGACCCTGGCGCGCGCGGGCGACTGCGAGGCACCGAACATGATCGCCACCGCCGTGCACGCCGGCCACCTCTTCGCGCGCACACTCGACGGCAACGATGTCGTGCTGCGCGACCGGGTGGCCGTCTGAGCACATCGGCGCGTGACCCGGACCGGCGACGGGGGGCGGGGGGCGGTCCGGTGGCCCGGGCAGGACCCAATCGGCACACTGGCGGCACACTGGCGACGCACCAGCCCAGCCCATGCCCATGGTGAATGCCGTTGTATGTGCCTGACGCGACCTCGCGAATCCCATGCGATCTCGCGAATGCGTAGAATCCACGTTACATATTCTCTGTGAATGCAGCCTCGGAGAAAGCCGCGATGCCTGACGTACGTGTCAATGACGCTACCTTTGCCGATCTCCAGTCCATAGCCAAATGGCTGGGGATAGAGACGCCACCCCGGACGATTGACCGCCTCGTTCGGGAAAAAATGGACCAGCTCGGCCTCAAGCCTTCCGATACGCCAGGTGATCCGCAAGGGGAGATTATCACGGACGACCCTGATCTTTCGCACACGCGGATTCTCGATGCTTCAGTTGGCGGCGAGAGACTGGAAAAGCCGAAGAGGTGGAAGAGTTTGTTGGTGAAGATGATCGCCGCAGCCCGGAAAGGGAGTGGTATGGATCCTCAAGCGCTCAGCCGCGAGCTTCAGATTCTGTCGAAGCCGTATGAGTACAACTCTGAGGGGTACACGTATCAGCCCGAGTTGGGCATCTCGATCCAAGGGCAGCGAGCGCAGGATGCCTGGAAGGAAACCGAACGCCTTGCAGACAAGTACAGAATAGCCGTCGAGGTCCGCTTTCAGTGGCAAGAGAAGGACAAGGCCCAACATCCTGGCCGGATCGGATCGCTTCGCGCGGGGTCATGATTTGACTGGCGAGCGCACTCACAGCTTTGCCCCGAAGGCGGCTTCGTTCCCGTCGGCTTCCGCTTTGCGAGCAGCCTTCCCGGACTTCTGCGCCCGAGTGTCAGGCGTTCGATGTTTCCAAGTCTTCACCATGCGTTGTGCGATCCCCGTTGTCTCGCAACAGATCGATTTGCGCGAACGCCGGTGGAAGCGCAATCTCTGCCAGTCGCGCGACCTCAATCCCTGCCGCCTCGGCAAAGGATCTGATGTTCCTGTCGTCAGAGTAGAGCCGTTTCACCCCATGCACCTTGCAGATGGCGACGATCTGCCGGTCCATCTTGATGTTCTGCCAGGGGCCGGTTCCCCCTTGTCGCTTGTCGCCGCTATCACGTGCGATCCGCACAAGCTCCGCGAGTTCGATTGCCGATCTGGTGTCGAACGGAACAACGCGGAACACGGCTGACCCGGTGATCGAGTTTACATATTGCGTCACCGCAGGGCCCGCTCGCACGAGGACCTCACTCAGAGCAGGGGTCGGAACGAGAATGTTTGCCTTCTGCTTCTCAAGCTCCGAGATCAGGTGCTCGATGCGCTTCTTGACATGCGTGACCGGCTGGCCAGTCGCTGGATCAACGGGTGTGCCGGAATCTGGCCGCAACAGCAGCAGGAGCATCGTGGCATCGAAGCCGATCATTCGGTGGCACCGCCTTCGCCATAGCGAATGCGGTGAAGCTCATCGAAGCTCCCCTCGTCCCATTCCCCTCCCGGGATCGCACGCAACGCAGCCACGGCGCTGGACAGCGGGGCGTCACTCAGCGTCTCGAACCGGTCTATGACGAAACTGTCGAGCTTCCATGCCCCCTGATCGTCACGGTTCCACTGTCCCGTGCCGAACAGGCGCACGGTCTCAAACAGCCTCTTGCCGAGGTCCTTGGCGATGGGACGCGCGGCAGAGAAGCCGGTCAAACGCTCGCCGTCGGATCGAAGCCAGACCGGAACAGGATCGGCGGTGCCGCCAACCATGAGGATCTCGCCGTCGATGGAACCATGCTCTTGCACAACGGCCAGCTCTTCCGCCTCTTCCTCTCGCCCGGGGAACCGAATGATCTCCCTGCCCTCCTCTCGGAGGACCGCGGTGCCGTTGTCTTCACGGAGCATCCTGTTGATGTTCCGGTAGGCTTTCCTCGCATCGCCTGGCCCGGCATTTCGTCTGACGGCATCGGTTCGCGCACGCACCTTCGGCACCGCCTCAGGCGCGATCCGATGAACCAGGACGGTGCTGCCTTCTTCGAGCCCAACGAAGTGCACAGCCGGGGACTCTCCGAGCAGGCGCGCGAGTTCGCCCATATACGCCGCAAGACGATCCATCGGGATCGTTTCCGGAGTATAGGCATCGATCGCCCAGCGAAATTCACTGTCAACTGTCATCACAAGCCGCCAATGCATGAGCCGGGGCGGGACTATTCCCTACAGGTGGGCCCTTCTGCCAGCAATACCACAGATCGGCCTGGCGGACCTCTCTGGATCGTCGACCCCACCACGGCACGGTTGTCGTACCGGACATCAAACTCCGCCAGATAACACTGCAGGTGCGTCTTGGCGCAGTGCCGGTAAAGTCCCCTTGTACGGCACTTGAAGATGCTGGAACAGCCCTCAATCGTGTTCGTGTGGATCGGGCCACGACCGTATTCGCCCTTGCCATGGCTGGCCTGCGAAGTCCGGAGCCGTGTGGCTGCGCCATGCCTGCCAGTGCGAGGCCTGCGGTGCCGCGCCTGGCCCCCGGCGGATGTCGCGGACCTTGTCGGGCAAAGGGCCGCCGCAGTGTGTCGTCGAGCCCCAGGCCCGGCTTTGTCGGGCAGCGGAAAAACCGGCCTTGTCGGTCAGCGAAAAAAGTTCCAACGAGGCTTGACCCCCGGCCCTTCGACCGGATATGGTCGGCTTTCGTCGAGGATGTCGACGAATGGACGTCGACGAACAAGGAGAAATCGGCCATGAACAAGTTGTCGAGCGTTGTTGCAGCTGTGCTTCTGATTGCAGGGGTTTCCGCCAACGCAGATTCCGGTGAGGCCGCGACTCTCGCCAGTGTGTCCGAACTCACATTTCCTGCCCAGCATCAGGCTCCCGACCCCCTTGTCATCCGACACTCTGCAGGTTTTCGAAACAAAATAGTTGAACCGTTCATCTATCGTAACGGAGTCAACAACAAGTTCAACAAGATTGATTCAGCTGCAGTTAGCCGTCTTGTCGCCCCGTCTTCCCTCCCGCGTAGCGGGAAAGCCACCATGACGGGATATCTCAGGACTGACTTCTTTGCATTGGCAGACAGTACAGCAACAAGAATCGCTGGCCGTCTCGCAGTCACCGCCGATTTCGGTTCAGGTACGGTCACGACATTTGCAAGCAATTTTCGTCAGTTCAACACTGCCTCCACCCCG
>JACONG010000009.1 GCA_014323865.1 Rhodospirillales bacterium
AGTCTGAGAAATCCTGGGCCCGTGCGCTGACCGTACCGGCATCGAAATCGGCATTGATTGTGAGACTGCCGATGAGACGACGATTGTTGTAAAGATTGTCAGCCCGGACATATCCCGACAAGGTGCCGCTCCCCGCCGGGAGAGAATCCGGGGCTTCGAGAAGGCCGGTTTCGGCAGCTGCAGCGATAAAGTTCATATTATCGGTTTCCCGGAGATGTCTGAGCGGTCTGATTGTTACACCGCTACCCCCCGGGTTCAGGCGAAGAGCGATTCTTTGACCGTTTTTGTCATCGCTGAGGTAAAAATCACCATTGATATCTGTCGGTGTAGTGCTACCTGGGTCGGTGATGGTGACGGTTTGGCGGCTTGATGCTGTTCCGCTGCCTCGAAGGTTGTTCGAGGCCGCAATCGTATAGGTCCCTGTAATACTAGTGCCGTATACCGTCAACTTCTTCCCACGGCCAGCAAAAACCTCGCCCTGCATATCGGCATCGACGTCTATGTCACCATTGACACCGTCATTGATCCTGCCATCCAGAGTGCTTGCAAATGCTGTTGTGGTGATCGTTCCGCTACCGGAAAGAGTCCCCAAAACCCTGCCACGGCTATTCCAGCCACCGCTCGGGCTCGGATCGTCGGCAGTGTCAAACCGACGAAAATTGCTTGCAAATGTCGTGACCCTACCGTCACTGAAATCGGCGGTGACTGCAAGACGGCCCATGATTCTTGATGAGCCATAGAACTCAGTCCTCAAATATCCCGTCAGGAGGCCTTTCCCAGCGCTCCGGAGGGAAGACGGGTTGGAAAGAGCAGGGCCCAGAAAGACAGCATTACTTATCGAAGCAAGCTTGCTGGCTTGTTTGTTATATGTGCTCGTCTGGATCGTTGCATTTCGAAAACCTGCATAGTGCGGCACTACAAGGGGTTCGGGTCCCTGCTGGCCTGTAGCTCCGGGCGCACTGGCGAGAATCGTGGCCTCACCGGAATCGGCGTGGGCGGCAACCCCTGCAATCAGGAGCACAGCTGCAACAACGCTTGACAGTTTGTTCATGGTCGATTTCTCCCAGTTCGTCGGGGTTCCCTCAGGACTTAGCCTACTCATATTCGATCAAGGCGCAAGACGTCAAGCCCTTTTTTTGCAGCGCCCGAAATCGTCCCGATGTCCTCGCGTGCGATCCTGCCGTCTCTGCAAGGTCGAACCTGCGCCCGAGCATGGACGGACAACCGTTCCGGAGCGCCGCCGCGCCCCACAACCGTTCCGGAGCGCCGCCGCGCACCGATGCCCTTGCCGAGACCGTGACGATGGCCACCGGCGTTGTCGCGTTGCTCGTGGCTGACAGCCCCTTGCCCGGAGAAAACCTGACGAATATCCTGACAGGGTTCACACCTCCTGTGGTCCCTCATCAAGGGACGCGCGACGGGCCGGGGTGGGAGACCGGAACCCGGTTCCGCTGCGGTGCCGCTCTCCGGAAAAGTATCGGCCGGGAACCGACCGGCCGATGCCGGCGCACGGGCAATGGTGCTCGCGGTGCCGTCAAACACAAACGACACACAGGTGCAGCATGAGACGCAATTTCAATTTCGACGTTGAGGGTTTGCTGGCCAAGGACAAGGCGCATTCCATGCATCCCTGGCACGAGTTCGGCCGGGCGGATCATACCCTGCTCGCCGATTCCGAAGGGATCCACGTCTACGACGGTGAAGGCAACAGGTATATCGACGGCATCGGCGGCATGTGGGCCGTCCAGCTGGGCTATGGCAACGAGGAAATGGCCCGGGCGATCGCCGACCAGGTGCGCAGCATGGTCTATTACTCGCCCTGGTCCATGGCAACGCCGCCGCACGCCGAGGTCTCGGCCAAGCTCGCGACGCTGACGCCGGGCGACCTCAACCGCTTTTTCTATTCGACCGGCGGTTCGACCGCGAACGATGCCGCGGTCCGTTTCGTTCACTACTACTGGAACGTCATGGAGCGGCGTACGAAGAAGTACATCATCACCCGCGCCGACGCCTATCACGGCAGCACGTATCTGGCGGATTCGCTCTGCGGCAAGCCGGGCAACGACAACCGGATGGAGCGTGTGACCGCGTGGATCAGCCATATCTCGTCGCCCAATCCGTACCGCAAGCCCGCCGGCATGACCGACGATCAGTTCCTCGATCACCTGATGGAGGAGTTCGAGGGCCGGATCGACGAGCTTGGTGCCGATAACGTCGCGGCCTTCATCGCCGAGCCGATCCTGGCCTCGGGCGGTGTCATCGTGCCGCCGAAGGGTTATCAGAAGCGCTGCCTCGAACTCTGCCGCAAGCATGACATCCTCTACATCTCCGACGAGGTCGTGACGGGCTTCGGCCGCATGGGCCATTTCTTCGCCTCGGAGCCGGTGTTCGATATCGTTCCGGACATCATCACGGCGGCCAAGGGCTTCACGTCGGGCTACATCCCGGCCGGCGTGACGGCGATCTCGGAGAAGCTGCACCAGGACATCATCGACAAGTCCGGTGAGTCCGCGACCTTCTCGATGGGCTTCACCTACTCCGGTCACCCGGTTGCCATGGCGGCCGCGCTCAAGAACATCGAGATCATGGAGCGTGACAACATCATGGGTCACGCCCGCGAAACCGGCGCGTACTTCCAGGAGCGTCTGCGGGGTTTGGGCGATCTGCCCATGGTCGGCAATGTGCGCGGTCTCGGCCTGATGGGCTGCATCGAGTGCGTGAAGAGCAAGGCCAGCAAGGAGCCGTTCGAAGACAGCCTCTCGGTCGGCAAGAAGATCGACCGCAAGTGTCAGGAGTACGGCCTGATCCTGCGGCCGATGTGGCACCTCTGCGTGTTCTCGCCGCCGATCATCATCACCAGGAACCAGGTCGACGACATGGTCGGCATCATGGAGAAGGCGATCAGGGACGTCGCCGACGACATGATCCGCGACGGTTCGTGGGACGGCAAGGACTGATCCCGACGCCCCCGTGACGCGGATGCGGGCGGGCCGCATGGCGATCAGGTCTGGCGGAAGGGCGAGTACTTGCGTTCGATCGCGTCGGCTTCCCAGTCGATCTGGCGGCCTTCCTTCTCAAGGAAATGCGTCACGGCCTCGCGCAGGCCGCCGTGTTCGATCCAATGGGCCGAATAGGTGTGCATCGGCATGTAGCCGCGCTGGATCTTGTGGCTGCCCTGGGCACCCGCCTCGACGCGAGCAAGTCCGTGCGCGATGGCATAGTCGATGGCCTGGTAGTAGCAGACCTCGAAATGCAACATGCGGTGGTCTTCGATGCAGCCCCAGTAGCGACCGAACAGCGTTTCGCTGCCGATGAGATTGAGGGCACCGGCGATCCAGCGACCCTCCCGGCGACACATGACAAGCAGCACGTCCTCGCCCATGCGTTCGCCCAGCAGATGAAAGAACTCGCGGGTCAGATAGGGCGTGCCCCACTTGCGGTTCCCGGTATCGCGGTAGAACGCATGGAACGCCTCCCATACGTCGGGATCGTCGAGGGCGTCGCCGGTCAGCTGGACGATCTCGATGTCGTTCCCGGTCGCCTCGCGCCGCTCCTTGCGGATCGCTTTTCGCTTGCGTGAGGCGAGACTCCCGAGAAAGCCGTCAAAACTCTCGTAACCGTCGTTATCCCAGTGAAACTGCAGGCCGGTACGCTGCAGGAAGCCCAGCTCGCCCATCAGGGACCACTCGGCTTCGGTCGCAAAGTTGACATGGGCCGACGACACACCGGCTTCCTCTGCAACGCGAACAACGGTGGCGGCGAGGGTCTTGCGCAGGGCATCGGCGTCGGCCGCATTCCCGGGCACCAGCAGGCGTGACCCGGTCGCCGGCGTGAAGGGCACCGCGACAAGCAGTTTCGGATAGTAACGCCCACCCGCCCGTTCGAAGGCGTCGGCCCAGCCGTGGTCGAAGACATACTCGCCGTAGGAATGGTTCTTGAAGTAGGCCGGTGTGCAGCCCAGCAGGTTGCCGTCGAGCGTTTCGAGCAGGATGTGGGCCGGCGCCCAGCCGGTCTCGGGTGTCGCCGATCCGCTGTCCTCCAGGCAGGCCAGAAAGCTGTGCTTGAGGAACGGATTCCTCGAACCGGCACAGGCGTCCCAGGCTTCGGGCGCGACATTGTGAATGCTTGCGATACTTCGTGTCTGAAGCGTCGTCGCGCTGAACTCCGGAACGTCGTCGGATGATGCGGGCAGGTCGGCCATGTCGTTGCAGTTTGCGTGGTGATCCGGATAAATGCATCCCCCTTACACGATGCCGATACACGATGCCGATACACGATGCCGGAGAGCACTGCGGGCGGTGACGATGCCCTGCGTCGCTACGAACCGGGCCTGATGCTGGCCGCGGCGCACCGCAAGCCGTGACGGCCGTCACCGGCGTGAACGGTCGATGCGGTTGCAGACCTGCCCTGAACCCTTGTTTCATGGAGAATTCGGGACCTGGCTGTTCAGCGGACTGCTTGCCGAGATATCGCGGATGTCGGTCACGACATGGATCAGGCCTGGACCGTCGTGGGCGAGCGCCTCGTCAAATGCCGGTCCGAAGCCGTCTGTCGTCGTCACGGTCCAGGACTTTGCGCCATAGGCCGCCCCCAGTGCCGCAAAGTCGGGGCTGTTGAGGGCAATCGCGGCATAGTTGCCCGCTCCGGCATAGCGATGCTGGTGCATCATGATGGTGCCGTAGTGGCTGTTGTCGCAGACCACAACGGTGACTTTCAGGCCGTTCTGCACGGCAGTCGAGAGTTCCTGACCTGTCATCATGAATCCGCCGTCACCGACAAAGGAGACAACATGCGCCCCCTCGCGTGCCAGGGCGGCACCGACCGCCGATGGCACGGCATAGCCCATCGCACCGGCCATGGGGCCGGCCTGACTGTCGGGCAGGCGATAGCGGAAATGGCGATGGAGCCAGGTCGAGAAATTGCCGGCGTCGTTGGTGACGACGTGATCGATCTCCGCGAGACGGCTGTCGACATGCCGGATGACCGCGGTCATGTCGACGGCACCGACCGCGTCCGGCGCCTGGGCCTGATACCTTTCGAAGCCGGCGCGAAGCCTGGCCTGCCAGGCGGCCCGTTCGGCGCTGGGTGTTTCAATCGCTGTCGTCAGCGCCCGCAGCACCGGCCCGACCCCGGACGCAATGCCCAGCGTGGGCCGCAACCCGGCGACGGTCCGGGGATCGGGATGAATCACGATCATCGCTTTGGGATCGTCGCGCAGCGTGAAGTCCACCGACGTGATGGCATCGAAGCGGCTTCCGGCCAGAATCACCAGGTCGGCCTCGGCCCAGGCCTCCTGCAGATAGGGCGGGCGACCGAGCCCGAAGAGGCCGGCGTAGGCCGGGTGGTCGTTGTTGAGCGCGTCCTGACAGCGGAAGGCCGAGACCACGGCAGCCGCGGCCGATTCCGCAAAGGCTCCGAGGCGCATGGTTGCGGCTTCGGATTTGATCAGCTCGCCCGCGATGATGAGCACACGCTTCGCGTTGTCGATCAGAGCGGCGGCCTCGCGGATCTGCCGGTCGCCGGCGTTGCCCCGGACCGGCGGGAGAGGCGTGGGGATGGCAACATCGCCCGCTTCGGCTTCGGTCACGTCTTCGGGCAGCACGACCACCACCGGACCGGGGCGACCGGCCTGGGCGATGGTCAGAGCATCTGCGGTGGCGCGCGCCACGTCCGCGGGGTCGATCGGCTCCAGCACGGCCTTGGCGATCGTGCCGAAGAAGGCCTTGTAGTCGATCTCCTGGAACGCCTCGCGACCCAGTTCCTCGCGCGGCACCTGGCCGATGAAGAGCACCAGTGGGATGGAGTCCTGATCGGCGGTGTGCACGCCGATTGATGCGTTGGTCGCACCGGGGCCGCGGCTGACGAAGGCGATGCCGGGCCGCCGCGCGATCTTGGCGTAGCCGTTTGCGGCAAAGGTCGCGCCGGACTCGTGCCGGTTGGTCACCAGCCGAATGCTGCTGGCGTGCCGGCGCAGTCCGTCGAGCACGGCGAGATAGCTCTCGCCGGGCACGCAGAAGACCGTGTCGACCGCGTGTGAGGCCAGTGTCTGGACCAGGGCCTCGCCGCCGTTCATCGGATCAGGCGATCTCGACGATGGCGTCGACTTCTGTCGCCACGTTGAGCGGCAGGGCAGGGCAGCCGACCGCGGCGCGGGCATGTTTGCCCTTGTCGCCGAAGACCTCGACCATCAGGTCGCTGGCGCCGTTGATCACCTTGGGATGGTCGTGGAAGTCCCCATCGGCGTTGACGAAGCCGCCGAGACGCACGATGCGCCGGACCCGGTCGAGGTCGCCGCCGCAAGCCGCCTTGACCTGCGCGATGATGTTCAGCGCGCAGAGCCGTGCGGCCTGATAACCCTCATCGACCGAGACGTCCCGGCCCAGCTTGCCCCGGTATTTCAGCTCACCGTTGTGAAGCGTGATCTGGCCCGCCACGAAGACATGGTTGCCGCTCAACACATACGGTACATAGTTCGCCGCCGGCGCTGCCGCTTCGGGCAGCTCGATGCCGAGTTCGGCGAGGCGCGCGTCAATTTCTCCGGCCATGTCTTCGTCTCCTTGAAATGAGCGTATCGGACGACCGACATACGGAGTTCCCCGGGCAGCGTCAACGGATGTGAGGTGCGATGAGCGAGGGTGAGCGAAGCGATGGGCAAAAGGCGCGTCTGGGCATGGCGATGGTCGCGCTCGGAGCCTTCGGTTTCGGGTTGTTGCCGATCTTCCTGTTCGAAGGCTATGCCATGCTGCCCGCCTCGATTACGGTGCTGGTGTTCTACACCTATCCGGCGTTCACGCTGGTGATCGCGCGGGTCCTGTTTGGCGTGAGGATCGAGCCGAGGATGCTCGGCACCATCGTTCTTGTGGTGTTTGCAGCCACCCTGATCCTGGCACCCGACGCGATCGAGTTCGGGTTGATGCCTGCCGTGTTTGTCACGTTCGGTGCGCCGCTGGGATACAGCCTCTATCTCGTCTGCCTCAGCCGCATTCCGAGCGACGTCGACCCCGCGCTCAGGACTCTGTTGCTGACGACTGCGGCGGGCCTCGTCGCAGGTGCCTATACGCTCCTCGTCGAGGGCGGGCTCACATTGCCGGTCAGTACCGCGGGCTGGGTCTCGCTGGCCGGCATGACGCTGGTGACGGGCATTGTCGGCATCATGCTGGTCGTGGTCGGCGCATCCCTGGCCGGCAGTGCACGCGCCGCGGTAGCGGGATCGGGCGAACTCGTCACGGTTCTCGCCGTGGGATGGCTGCTGTTCGGCGAGGTGGTCACAGTGGAAGCCGTGTTGGGGGCTGGCCTGATCTTCGGTGCAATCGTGATCAGCCTGCCGCGTGAACGACCGGTCGGGAAGACCTGAAGCCGGCGCGAACCATCCTGAAGACATCCTCGAACATGGCTGGCGTCAGCCGTCCGGTGTTCGTGTTGAGCCGCGAGCAGTGATAGCTGTCGACAAGCCGGATGCCGTTCTCAAGCGCATGGTTGGCGGCATGGCCGAACCTGGCCGCCTTGCGTCTGATACCCAGCGCGTCGAGCACCGCGTTATGGGCAATGCCACCGAGCGCCACGACGACCTCGAGCTTCGCAAGACCCTGGATTTCCGCGCTGAGGAAGGGATTGCAGGCCCTGATCTCGGCGCCGGTCGGCTTGTTCTCCGGTGGAACACAGCGCACGGCGTTTGTGATCCGGCAGTCGACCAGCTTCAGGCTGTCGTCAGGCCGGGCTTCGAACACACCCTCGGCGAAACCCGCTGCAATCAGCGTCGGATAGAGCAGGTCGCCCGCGCCGTCGCCGGTGAAGGGGCGCCCGGTCCGGTTCGCACCGCGCAGGCCAGGTGCCAGCCCGACCACCAGAAGGCGGGCATCGGCCGGGCCGAAACCCGGCACCGGCGCGTTGCACCAGCCGGGTTTCCTGGACCGCCAGTCGTTACGGAAGGCTGCAAGCCTGGGGCAGTGCGGACAATCCCGTTGCGGGATCGCCGTGGTCACCTGCGCACCGGGACCGCTTCGTTGGCATTGTTTTCAAACGTCATTGTCTTCGAACTCGTCCTCGAAGTCGTCGTTGCGGGGCGGGTGGGACCGGTCCTCGTAATGCCGTGCGATCTCGTCGGCGAGGCCGTTGAGGTCGATGAAGTTGTCGGCCTGTCGGCGCAGTTCGTCGGCGATCATCGGCGGCTGGGAGCACATCGTGCTGACCACGGTGACGCGGACGCCCTTGCGCTGGACAGCCTCGACCAGTGGCCGGAAGTCGCCATCGCCCGAAAACAGGACGACATGGTCGAGAAACTCGCACATCTCCAGGATGTCGACGGCGAGCTCGATGTCCATGTTCGCCTTGACCTTGCGCCGACCCATGGAATCCGTGAATTCCTTGGCGGTCTTGGTGACCATGGTGAAACCGTTGTAGTCGAGCCAGTCGACAAGCGGCCGAAGGGGCGAGTACTCCTGCTCGTCGAACAAGGCGGTGTAGTACAAAGCGCGTAAAAGGCGCCCTCTCTCCGAAAAGATCGTCTTCAGGCGCTTGTAGTCAATGTCGAAACCAAGGGACTTGGCGGACTGGTAAAGATTGGGGCCGTCAATGAACAGCGCGATGCGCTCTTCTTTGTAGAATCCTTGCATAATGAACTTCCAACTCCTCGGATTGAATCGCCCGGCAATGTTTGATCGTCATTGCCATACCCGCACGTACCTTCTACGACATAACGCCGCATGACAGCAAGCAAATCAACCACAGACGGTGTCTTCATCGCCCTTGGTGCCAATCTGCCGTCGGCGACCGGTTCGCCGCGTCAGACACTCGAGGCGGTGCTGCATCGCCTTGACGGCGATGACATCACCGTTGTCGGCATGTCACGCTGGTACGAGACCGAGCCCGTGCCGCCATCGGATCAGCCCTGGTTCGTTAACGGTGTCGCCGAACTCCGGACCACTCTCGGTCCCGACGCCTTGCTGGCTCACCTGCACGACCTGGAACACGCCTTCGGCAGGGTCCGGCGCGAACGATGGGAGGCCCGCGCGGTCGATCTCGATCTGCTCGACCATGCCGGAGAGATGCGCGCCGAGGGTCCGGTTCTCCTGCCGCACCCCAGAATGACCCGGCGCGCCTTTGTCCTGCTGCCGCTACGCGACATTGCGCCCGATTGGCGCGATCCCGGCTCGGGGCGCCTCATCGACGATCTGATTGCCGCCTTGCCCGATGACGGGGGCATCGTGAGACCGATGGACGACTCGTCCGAACAGCACTGAAATCCTTGCACTTCGCGCTTGTTTCAGGCAATCAGCACATCAAATCTTCCTGCTGATGCAAATCGAGAGGCTCTGGAATGGCCCGTCTGACCGTTGAAGACTGCGTGGAGCGCGTTCCCAACCGTTTCGAGCTCGTGCTGCTGGCCGCCCAGCGCGCCCGCGAACTCGGCAACGGCGCGACCATGACGGTCGAGAAGGACAACGACAAGAATCCGGTCGTCGCCCTGCGCGAGATCTCCGACGACAGGATCGAGCTCGACGGCATCCGCCGCAAGCTCGTCTACGGAGGCGAGCCCCAGGAGGACGATGCCGTGGACGACGGCGAGAGCGGTTACGCCGACGAGGTCGGCCTTTCGGGCGACGCGATCGCCGCGGCTGCGGCGGCCCTGGCCTCGACCGACGACGAACACAACGAAGCGGCATTCAGCGACGGTGCGGACTCGAACTACGCTCCGTGACCCGTCGCCCCGGGCCATGCGCCCGGATGATGCGTGATGTTGCGCCAATTCGAGCTGGTCGAGCGGGTCAAACACTACGATACCACCGCCGACGAAGACGCCCTGAACCGGGCGTATGTTTTTGCGATGATGGCGCATGGCACGCAGACCCGCGCCTCGGGCGATCCCTATTATTCGCACCCCGTCGAAGTGGCTGGCATTCTCGCCGACATGAAGCTCGATGGCTCGTCGATCATCACGGGTCTGCTTCACGACACCGTCGAGGACACCGACACCACCCTCGACGACATCTCCGGCCAGTTCGGCGATCAGGTCGCCCAGCTTGTCGACGGCGTCACGAAACTCTCCCGGATCGAGCTCCAGTCCGAGGACTCCAGGCAGGCGGAGAACTTCCGCAAGCTGTTCCTGGCGATGTCGGAAGACATTCGGGTGTTGCTGGTCAAACTGGCCGACCGGCTCCACAACATGCGCACGCTGCACCACATAAAGAAGGACGAGAAGCGCCTTCGCGTGGCGCGCGAGACCATGGAAATCTACGCGCCGCTGGCCGAGCGCATCGGCATGCAGGCGCTGAAGGACGAACTGGAGGACCTCGCCTTCCGCGAGATCAATCCGTCGGCCCGGGCTTCCATCGTCGAACGCCTGCGATACCTGCGGGAGGGGGGCGGTGACCTCATCCCCCGGATCGTCGACCGCTTGAAGAAGACGCTGAAGCAGGAAGGCAGCAAGGCCGAAGTCTGCGGACGTGAGAAACGACCCTACTCGATCTGGCGCAAGATGCAGCGCAAGAACATCACCTTCGAGCAGCTCTCCGACATCGTTGCGTTCCGCGTTCTCCTGGACGATCCCAGGGCCTGCTATGCCGCGCTTGGCGTGATCCACAGCGCCTGGCCGATGGTTCCCGGCCGTTTCAAGGACTACATCTCGACGCCGAAGCCGAACGGCTACCGTTCGCTCCACACCACCGTCTACGGTCCCGAACACCATCGCCTGGAAATCCAGATCCGCACGCGCGAGATGGATGACATCGCCCAGTTCGGCGTTGCCGCGCACTGGAGCTATCAGGCCGGCGAGGCACGAGCCTCGCTGAGTGACGGCCGCCAGTACCGGTGGGTCCGGGAGCTTCTGGAGATCCTCGATCACGCCTCCGATCCGGAGGAGTTCCTGGAACATACGAAGCTCGAGATGTTCCAGGACCAGGTGTTCTGCTTCACGCCCAAGGGTGACCTGATCGCGCTCCCCAGGGGTGCCACCCCGGTCGATTTCGCCTACGCCGTTCACACCGATATCGGTGACACCTGTGTCGGTGCAAAGATTAACGGTAAAATCAATCAGTTACGTATGGTTCTTCATAATGGAGATCAGGTCGAGATCGTGCGCTCCTCGGTGGCGTCACCGAGCCCGACCTGGGAGCGGTTCGTCGTCACCGGCCGTGCGCGGTCGCACATCCGCCGTTTCGTGCGCCTGAAGGAGCGTGACGAGTACATCCGCCTGGGCGAGGCCATCCTTGAGCGCGCATTCGCCCAGGCGCGTTGCGACATGACGAAAAAAGCGCTCAAGCATGTCTGCGGCGCGCTGGGACAGAAGACGGCCAGGGAGCTGTTTGACGCCGTCGGACGCGGCGAGATCACCAGCCACCAGGTGGTCGGTGCGGCCTATCCGGAGGCCGTGGGTGGCGCTGCGGCCACGCCGCGCGCCAGGCCCAGGGACGATTCGGCCGGCGATCACGCCATCCCGATCCGCGGTCTGATCCCGGGCATGGCAGTGCACTTTTCCAACTGCTGCCATCCACTGCCCGGCGACCGTATCGTCGGCATCGTGACCTCGGGCAAGGGTGTGGCGATCCACACCATCGACTGCGACATGCTGCAACAATTCGAGGCCACGCCCGAACGCTGGCTCGACGTCTCCTGGACGCTGGGCGAGGACGTACCGGAGGTCCATGTCGGCCGCATCGACGTCATTGTCGTCAACGAGCCCGGCGCGCTGGGCACGATCACCACGCTGATCGGCCGTAACAACGGCAACATCTCGAACCTGAAGTTCACCAACCGCGCTGCCGATTTCTTCGAGATGCGCATCGACGTCGAGGTGCGCGACGTGCGCCACCTGACCAACATCATCGCCGCCCTGCGCGCCAACCCCGTCGTCACAGCGGTCGAACGGGCAAAGACCTGAACCCCTTGCCTCAAGCAGTTTTGCGAATGGCCCTTTAAGATGCCGGGATCGTTGATTATACCCTTGCGCGACCAGCGGACCCCCGGCGTCCGCCCTTTTGGGAGTCCCGACATGACAAGCCGCAAGCTCCGCCTGGGTGTCAACATCGATCATGTGGCCACGATCCGGAACGCCCGGGGCGGGCCGCACCCCGATCCCGTCCGCGCGGCGCGGCTGGCGGCTGCGGCCGGTGCCGACGGCATCACCGCGCACCTGCGCGAGGACCGTCGCCATATCTCCGACAGCGACATCCAGCGCCTGATGGGCGAGATCGATCTGCCGCTCAATCTCGAGATGGCAGCGACCGGGGAGATGCTGGAGATCGCCCTGCGCCATTGCCCGCATGCGGCCTGCATCGTGCCGGAGCGGCGCGAAGAGCGGACCACGGAGAACGGCCTCGACGTCGCGGGTGCCAACGACGATCTCAAGGGCCATATCTCACGCCTGGCCGATGCCGGCATTCGCCTGTCGCTCTTCATCGACCCCGACGAACGCCAGGTCGAGGCGTCGGCCGCGGCCGGTGCGCCCGTGGTCGAACTCCACACAGGAACCTACTGCGAGGCCGCCGCCGGCACGGCCCGCGATGCCGAGCTGGCGCGGATCGAACGCGCGGCGACTCTTGCCGATTCCCTCGGGGTCGAATGCCACGCCGGCCACGGCCTGTCGTTCGGCACCGTCGGCCCGGTGGCCGCGATCCCCGAGATCGTGGAACTCAACATCGGGCATTTCCTGATCGGCGAAGCGATCTTCGGCGGCCTCGACAGTGCGATCACCCGGATGCGGGCGCTGATGGACAACGCTCGCGCTGCCGCGACCGGCGCTCGCTCGGCCTGATACGGTCCCGACGCTCATGATTCTCGGGCTGGGGCTCGACACCCTGGACATTCGCCGCATCGAGCAGACGCTTGAGCGTTTCGGCGACCGCTTCACGCATCGGATCTTCACGGAAACCGAACGCAGGAAGGCTGACCGCCGGGCGCAACGGGCCGCGACCTATGCCAAGCGGTTCGCCGCCAAGGAGGCGTGCTCCAAGGCGCTCGGCACCGGTTTCCGCCGCGGCGTCTACTGGCGCGATCTGCAGGTCGTGAACCTGCCGTCGGGCAAACCCACCATGCACCTCACCGGCGGTGCCGCCGAACGGCTGGGCGAAATGGTACCCGAGGACATGATCGCCCAGGTCGATCTCACCATGACCGACGATCCGCCGCTCGCCCAGGCCATCGTGATCATCTCCGCGGTGCCGTCTGGCGCAAGCGACACCGGAAGGCCCGAATGAACACCATTTTCGCTTTCATTGTCGATGTGGTGTTTGCGCCGATCCGGCGATTCTTCTTCCCCCGGAAAGTGAAGAACATTGCAGAGGCCCGGACCGCGCAGGACCCCGGCGAGGAACAGGAAGAGCCCGACGGCGGGAAGACCGGGTCCGCGCCACTCTGGCTCCTCGTCCTGATGACCCCGTTCACACTGATCGGCATCCTGCTGAAGCCGCTGGAAATGCTGCTGCAGCTGGTCTTTGCGCCGATAGAGATGCTGCTGCCGAAATCCTGGCGCGGCGACGACGGACTGCTCGGCACAATCAAGACCATCGTCTACGCGGTCATGATTGCCCTTGTGATCCGCACGGTCGCCTATGAGCCCTTCAACATTCCGTCCGGTTCGATGAAGCCGACACTGCTGGTCGGCGACTACCTTTTCGTTTCGAAGTTCTCCTACGGCTACAGCAACTACGCGCCGGGTTTCGGCATCGACCTCGATCTCTTCGAGGGCCGTCTGTTTGGCCGCGAACCCGAGCGCGGCGATGTGGCGGTCTTCCGCAGGCCGACCGACACCTCGGTCGATTTCATCAAACGTATCGTCGGGCTGCCCGGCGACACTGTGCAGGTCATCGACGGTGTCCTGCACATCAACGGCGAGCCGGTCGAACTGGAGCCGACCCTGCCGTTCGTCGAGCTCGGCTGCGAGAGAGCGCAACCGATTCCGCAGGAGATGGAGACCCTGCCGAACGGTGTCGATCATGCGGTGCTGAACGCGACGGATCGGCATCGTTACGACAACACCCGGCCCGTCGAGGTGCCGCCCGGGCAGTATTTCATGATGGGCGACAACCGCGACCGATCGAACGACAGCCGTTCGCCGAGCGTCGGCATGGTGCCTTACGAGAACCTGATCGGTCGTGCGGAGTTCCTGTTCTTCTCCACGAACGGATGCGGCAGCCTCCATGCCCCCTGGACCTGGCCCTCGTCGATCCGCTGGGACCGGCTGTTCATGGCCGTGAAATGAGCGCCACGCTCTCGACCGGGGCGCGGGACGCGCTGGAGCGTGTGCTCGATCATGTCTTTGACGATCCGAACCTGTTGCGCCAGGCCGTGACCCATCGTGGTGCGGCCTCCGCGGGCGACCGGCACGGTTACGAACGCCTGGAGTTTCTCGGCGACAGGGTTCTCGGTCTGGTGATGGCCGAAACGCTCTACCGTGATTTTCCGGACGAGGCCGAAGGCAAGCTGGCGATGCGTCATGCCCAGCTCGTGCGCAGGGAAACCCTGGCCGAGGTGGCCGTCGCGCTGGGAATCGACCGCCTTATCGTGGTCGCGCCGGGAGAGGAGCAGAGCGGCACCCGCGAAAGCGTCAGCGTGCTGGCCGATGTCACCGAGGCGCTGATCGCGGCGCTTTATCTCGACGGTGGCGGCGATGTCGCCCGCGCTTTTGTCCGACGCCATTGGGTTCCGCGTATGCTGGCGCACCGGAAGCCGCCGCGGGACGCCAAGTCGCGCCTGCAGGAATGGGCACAGGGCAGGGGCCTGCCGTTGCCCGACTACGCCATGATCGGCCGGACCGGTCCCTCACACGCCCCGACCATCACGGTGCGCGCCAGCGTCGAGGGTCTCGGCGATGTCACGGTGGAAGGGCGCTCGCGCCAGTCGGCCGAGCAGGAGGCTGCCCGGTATCTGCTTGAGCGTGCCGGTGTGCAAGCACCGGCGGCATGAGCGGCGGGAACGCCATGCGCTGCGGCTTTGTCGCCGTCCTCGGGCCGCCGAACGCCGGCAAATCGACGCTGGTGAACCGGATCGTGGGGGCCAAGGTGTCAATCGTGACCCACAAGGTGCAGACCACGCGAGGCCGCGTGACGGGTATCCGCAACGTCGATGGCGACCAGATCATCTTCGTCGACACGCCGGGTATCTTCAAACCGAAGAAGCGCCTTGAGCGTGCCCTGGTCGAGGCGGCCTGGAGCGGGGCGAACGATGCCGACATGGCACTCCTGCTGGTCGACGGCGCCAGGGGTCTCAACGCGGACACGCGTGCCATCATCGAGCGCCTGAAGGGCAAGGGTCGGCCGGCGATCGTCGCGATCAACAAGGTCGATGCCGTCAGGAAGGGTCAGCTGCTGCCGATCGGCGCGGAGCTCGGTGAGACCGATGTCGCCGAGGACATCTTTTACGTCTCTGCGCTGACGGGCGAGGGCATCGACGATCTGATCGCGGGTCTGCAGCAGCGCCTGCCCGATGGCCCCTGGATGTTCCCCGACGATCAGGTCTCCGATTTGCCGATGCGAATGCTTGCCGCGGAGATCACCCGCGAGAAGCTCTTCCTGCGCGTCCATCAGGAGCTTCCCTACGAACTCTCGGTGGAGACCGAACTCTGGACCGAGATGCCCGAAGACAACGAGGTGCGGATCGACCAGGTGATCCATGTGGCGCGTGCCGCCCACAAGCCGATCCTGCTCGGCAAGGGCGGCCGCACGATCAAGGCGATCGGCATCGCCGCGCGCAAGGAGCTTGAGAGTATCCTTGAGCAGCGGGTTCACCTGTTCCTCCATGTGAAGGTCCGTTCGAACTGGCTCGACGACCCCGCGCGATATCGGGAGATGGGCCTCGAGTTTCCCGACTGACCGCCATGGACTGGCAGGACAGCGGCATCGTTCTCTCGGCGCGTCGCCACGGCGAATCCGCGGCGATCCTGAACCTGCTCACCCATGATCACGGCCGCCATGCCGGCCTGGTGCGGGGCGGTGCGGGTCGACGCCTGAAGGGTGTGTTGCAGGCTGGCAATCTCCTGAGCGCGCAATGGCGCGGGCGGTTGTCCGAACACCTCGGCAGCTACACCGTGGAACTTGAGCGTTCGGCACCGGCCTCCTTCCTTGATGATGCGGACCGCCTGGCCTGCCTTGCAAGTGCCTGCGCGGTGGCCGAACAAGGCCTGCCGGAGCGCCATCCCTACCCGGCGCTCCACGATGGATTCCTTGCGCTGCTGGACAGCCTGGCCGGCGACGATGCACACTGGGATGCGGTCTACGTCAGATGGGAACTGGGCCTGCTCGACGTCCTGGGCTTCGGCCTCGATCTCGGTGCCTGCGCGGTGACCGGGCGGAACGACGACCTCATCCATGTCTCGCCGCGCACGGGCCGCGCCGTCTCGGTGTCTGCAGGCGAGCCCTATCGCGCGCGTCTGCTCCCCCTGCCGGGGTTCCTTGCCGGCCGGGACCTCGGTGGCCCGGACGATATCCTCGACGGTCTCAGGCTCACGGGACATTTCCTGGAGCGTCATCTTTTCGCTGGCGATCGCGTGACCATTCCGCCGGCGCGGGAGCGATTTGTGGCCCGTCTGGCTCGCTTGTCCACAAGATGCGGTGATACAAGCGCGTCATGACTGAGGTGCTTGACGCCCCCGATATCGAACCCGTCCCCCTCGCCGAGGCGCTCACCGAGCGCTACCTGGCCTACGCGATGTCGACCATCACGTCGCGCTCGCTGCCCGATGTGCGGGACGGCCTGAAACCGGTCCACCGCCGGCTGCTCTATGCCATGCGCCAGCTTCGGCTCGACCCGCGCGAGGGCTTCAAGAAGTCGGCCCGGGTCGTCGGCGACGTGATCGGCAAATACCACCCCCATGGCGACCAGGCGATTTATGACGCCCTGGTTCGTCTGGCCCAGGAGTTCGCGGCCCGCTACCCGCTGGTCGACGGCCAGGGCAACTTCGGCAACATCGACGGCGATAACGCTGCGGCCATGCGATACACCGAGGCGCGCATGACCGGGGTCGCCATGGCGCTCCTGGAAGGTCTGGACGATGACGCGGTCGACTTTCGCGATACCTATGACGGCTCCGAGGAGGAGCCGGTCGTCTTGCCGGCGCGGTTCCCGAACCTTCTGGCCAACGGTGCCAGCGGCATTGCCGTCGGCATGGCGACCAGCATTCCGCCGCACAATGTCGACGAGCTCTGCCAGGCCCTGGTCCATCTGGTCGATAAACCGGGCGCCACGCTCGAAACGCTGGTCGGCATGGTGCAGGGGCCCGATTTCCCGACCGGCGGCGAGCTGGTCGAATCGCGCGCCGCGGTCATGGAGGCCTATGCAACGGGCCGCGGCTCGTTTCGTCTGCGGGCGCGCTGGAGGATCGAGGATCCGGGACGCGGGACCTACCGGATCGTCGTCACCGAGGTGCCGTACCAGATCCGGAAGTCGAAGCTGATCGAGCGGATCGCGGAGCTCATCGAGGCGCGCAAGCTGCCGCTGCTCGAAAGTGTGAACGATGAATCGGTCGAGGATATCCGGCTCGTCCTGACACCGAAGAACCGATCCGTCGATGCCGCCGTCCTGATGGAGTCGCTGTTCCGTGCGACCGATCTGGAAACGCGGTTCTCACTCAACATGAATCTGCTCGACTCCACCGGCGTGCCGCGGGTGATGAACCTGCGCGAGACATTGCAGGCCTTCATCGACCACCGGCGTGAGGTGCTGCTGCGCCGCTCGAACCACAGGCTGGAGAAGATCGCGCGGCGCCTGGAGATCCTGGAAGGCTATCTCGTCGTTTATCTCAACCTCGACGAGGTGATCCGCATCATCCGCGAGGCGGACGAACCAAAACCCGCCCTGACGAAGCGTTTCAAGCTGACCGAGGTCCAGGCCGAAGCGATCCTCAACATGCGTCTGCGCAGCCTGCGCAAGCTCGAAGAGATGGAGATCGCGCGGGAAAGGACGGCGCTGACCGACGAGCGGAAGGACCTCAAGGGGCTGGTCAGGAGCAAGGCCAGGCAGAAAAGGGCTCTGAAGACCGAATTCAGGGACATCCGCGCGGCCTTCGGCGCCAGGACCGATCCGGGCCGTCGGCGCACCGTGGTGGGCGATGCACCGACCGGGATCGAAGTCCCGATCGATGCCACGATCGAGCGCGAGGCCGTCACCGTCGTGCTGTCGGCCAGGGGCTGGATCCGCGCCGCCAGGGGACATGGCGACCAGGTCGGCGCGCTTCGCTACAAGGAAGGCGACCGCGAGCGGTTCCGGGCGGAGGCCTGGACGACCGACAAGGTGCTTGTGTTTGCCACCAATGGCCGCTTCTACACCCTGGGCTGCGACAAGCTGCCCGGCGGCCGCGGCTACGGCGATCCGGTGCGCCTGATGCTCGACCTCGGCAACGATGTCGACATCGTCGCCATGACGGTGTTTCAGGGCGGCCGCAGGTTCCTGGTGGCGTCGAGCGAGGGCAGGGGCTTTGTCGTGCCCGAAGACGGCGTTGCGGCGCAGACCAGGAACGGCAAGCAGGTGCTCAACGTGTCAGGCAGGGCCGAAGCCGTGACCGCCCGTGTCGTGGACGGCGATCATGTCGCGGTGGTGGGCGAGAACCGCAAGGTGATCGTCTTCCCGCTCGATGAGTTGCCCGAGATGACGCGGGGGCGGGGCGTGATCCTGCAGCGCTACAAGTCGGGCGGCCTTTCGGACGTCAAGACGTTCAGGCTGGCCGACGGCCTCTCGTGGCAGTCGGGCAACCGTACGCGGACCGAAACGAGGACAGGTGACTGGGTCGGCAAACGTGGCCAGGCGGGCCGTCTCGCTCCGGCCGGCTTTGCCAGCAGCAACAAGTTCGGCTGACGCAAGCACCCGCCTGGCGTCAGCTTACCGGTTGGTGTGGGGCTGCCTGGCCGAGGTTGGCGATGCAGCAGCGAGTGACGAAGCTCTGACAGCCCGCAGGCCGTGCAAATGACGTCGCCCGCTTCGTGCGTACGATGCCTGGACGGAACGTCGGCGGGGTCGATCCCGTGGGTGATGCCCTTGAGTTCGGCAACGATGGCCTCGTTGACGGCCGGCATCGGCGTTGTCGGCTGTGCATTCGTCCCGACGAGTGCGTGAAAGCTGATTATGGTCCCGATCATCTTCATTCAACCGGATCAAGACTGCGCCGGCATGGCGCGAGGGTCAAACATCCGGCGCGGACAGACTGTGACCGGCGGCCGACGACGACGATTGCTCCGCCGCCGCCGCGCTTGTTAGGCTCGCGCGCGACCAGGGAGGACACCGATGGCATCGCACAAGCACAACCAGCCTGAGTCGGAGATGGCACTGCGCGTCAAGGCGATCGAGCAGCTTCTGACCGAGAAGGGCCTTGTCGATCCCAACGGCATCGACAAGCTCGTCGAGCTCTACGAGACCCGTGTCGGCCCCCACAACGGTGCCAGGGTTGTCGCGAAGGCCTGGTCCGATCCGGATTTCAGGGCGCGGTTGCTGGAGAACGGCACCGATGCCATCGGCGAGCTCGGGATCTCGGGCGTGCAGGGTGAGAACATGGTCGTCGTGGAGAACACCGACGCGGTCCACAACGTCGTCGTCTGTACGCTATGCTCCTGTTACCCGTGGCCCGTTCTGGGGCTGCCGCCACGCTGGTACAAGAGTCCACCCTACCGGTCGCGCGTGGTGCGCGAGCCCCGGGCGGTGCTCGACGAGATGGGCTGTGACGTGCCCGCCAGGAAGGAAGTCCGGGTCTGGGATTCCTCGGCGGAGATCCGCTATCTGGTTCTGCCGCAACGTCCTTCCGGTACCGACGGCAAATCGGAAGAGGAGCTGGCGAACATGGTCACGCGCGACGGCATGATCGGCGTGGCCGAGGTCTGAGGAGGTGGCGATGGACGGCATTCATGACATGGGCGGCATGCACGGCTTCGGTAAGATCGTACGCGAAGAGGACGAGCAGCTGTTTCACGCCGAATGGGAGAAGCGTGCCTTCGGTGTCTGTCTGCAAGCCGCTGAGGGCGCCGGGTTCGTCGACGACCATCTGCGGGCCAACATCGAGCGCATTCCCGCGCACATCTATCTGCGCTCGACCTACTATGAACTCTGGATCCGCTCGGTCTCCGCGATCCTCGATCAGCGCGGCATCCTGACCAACGCTCAGATCGAAGAGCGCGTGGCGGCGCTGACCGAGCCTGGACGGGCCGAAGGCGGCAGTGACATCACGCTCGACGAGACCGACGATATGATGGCGGCCGGCGCGTCGACCAAGCGCCCGGAGGTCGAGATCGCGGCGCGCTTCAAGCCCGGCGATCGTGTCCTGGTCCGCAACGATCATCCCGAGCATCACACGCGCTCGCCCCGCTACTGCCGCGGACGCTACGGTGCGGTGATCGCCGATCACGGTGTTTTCGTTTACCCCGACAGCAACGCGCAGGATCGGGGCGAGAACCCCGAGCACTGCTACACGGTGCGCTTTGCGGCCGAAGACCTCTGGGGCGAGTCCGCCGAGGCAGGCGACAGCGTGCACGTCGATCTCTGGGACTCCTATCTGGAGCCGGCGTGAGCGCGCCAGAACCATCGAGCCAGAACCATCGAGGAGTACCGCGGCACCCTGCCGCTCCGTTCGGGAGCGTTCCGGGCGCTGGGATCGGTTGTCGGCCGATACGGCAAACTTGCATTTGATCGGCCGTTCCTTTTTATTGCCTGCTAGTGCAAGGTGTAGGGCTCAACACGAATCGCCCATGTGGGCATCATGTCCTGGGAGGACTTAACAACATGGATCGTCGCAAGTTTCTGAGCGGAACCGGTGTCGCCGCGGCGGGTGCGGCCGCTGCCGCGACCACGGCATTCCCGACGCCTGCGATCTCGCAGGGTCGCAAGAAGTTCACGATGGTAACGTCATGGGGCCGCGGCCTCGCCGGTGTACACGACGTCGCGCAGCGCTCCGCCGACAACATCGTCAACATGTCCGATGGCCTGATGGAGATCGACTTCAAGGCCGCGGGCGAGCTGGTCGGCGCCTTCGAGTGCTTCGACGCGGTATCGTCGGGCCAGGCTGACATCTATCACGCCGCCGACTACTACTTCGTCGGCCAGCATCCGGCCTTCGCCTTCTACACCTCGATTCCGTTCGGCATGACCGCACAGGAACTCAACAACTGGTACTACCACATGGGTGGCCGGGAGCTTCAGGACGAGCTGACCGGGATCTTCAACCTGAAGACCTTCGCGGCCGGCAACACCGGCTCGCAGTCCGGCGGCTGGTTCCACAAGCAGATCAACGGTCCCGAGGACTTCGACGGCCTGCGGTTCCGCATGCCCGGCCTCGGCGGCAAGGCGCTCGGCTATCTCGGCGCGTCGGTGCAGAACATTCCGGGTGCCGAGGTTTACAACGCGCTTGCCATGGACGAGCTCGACGGCACCGAGTGGATCGGTCCCTGGGCCGATGAGAAGGCCGGTTTCTTCGAGATCACCAAGATCTACTACACCTCGGGCTTCCATGAGCCCGGCCCGGGTCTCTCGCTCTCGGTCAACCGCGAGGTCTTCGACGGTCTGACGTCGTACGAGCAGAAGATCATCGAGTGCGCGGCGGCCGAGGCCAACGTCTGGGGCCTGTCGCAGTTCCTGTCGAACAACGGTGCGGCCCTGCAGCGCCTGGTCGCGGCGGGCGTGCAGACCTACACCTTCCCGGACAGTGTCTGGGATGCCTTCGGTGAGGCGTCGCAGATGGTCTACGACGAGAACATGGATGACCCGCTGTTCCGAAAGACCTTCGACTCCTACAGCGACTCGCTGATCAAATCCGCGGGCTGGATCGACCTTTCCGGCAACACCTACGCGCAGCAGCGCAACAGGGTTCTCGGCATCTGACGCTTTGGCATACGGCCTCCGTTCGCAAGGGACGGGGGCCGTTTGCCGACGGCGGTTCATGATCGACGGCATTCTCTGGCTACCAAGCCATCTCTGGGGCGGGATCGCGGACCTTGTTGGGTTGCTGTTCAGCCCATCGTCGTGGCCCGATCCCGCTGTGCCCGAGGATCTCGTCAAGATCATCTATTACGGCGGATCGATCGATTCTCTCTTCGTCATCATCGATCTTGCCCTGATCGTTCTTGCGATCGGGCTCTGGCGGCGCGGGTTCCTTTGGGGCGTCGTCCGCGGGATTGAGGCGATCTCCAACACGGTCGGGCGTATCGCCGCCTGGGCAGTGCTGATCATGATCCTCCAGCAGATCATGATCATCGCGCTGCAGCGCATCTTCCTGGTCTCCGAGATCACAATCGGTCCGTTCGGCATTGTCTTCACGCGGGACCTCAGCTGGTTCAGCGAGGAGCTGAAACTCTACAACGCCATGATCGTGGCTCTCTGCGCCGCCTACACCTTCGTGCAGGGCGGCCATGTGCGTGTCGATCTCGTCTATTCCGCGGTGAGTTTCCGCAAGAAGCGTTGCCTCGACATGTTCGGGTCGCTCTTCTTCATGCTGCCCTTCATCGGTGTGATCTGGCTCTTCGGCTGGTACTTCCTTTGGCGGCACCTGATCACGCCGAAGGTTTCGGCGACCGACACGCTGGAATCCCTGGAACGCAAGGCGGCGCTGGTGCGCTGGAACGTCGAGACCATGGGTTTCTCGCCGAACGGCTTCGACGCCTACTTCCTGTTCAAGATCCTGCTGGTGGCGTTTGCCGCCATGATGTTCCTGCAGGGGTTGGGGCATTTCTACCGCAGCCTGCTGGAGTATATCGAAGGCCCGGATTCTGCCGACCGCTTCAAGGACTTCGATGAGCGTCCCGGCGAGGGAATCTCAGCCCCGAAGGTCGCTGCTGCGGCGTCCGACGATGATGCGCGCGCCTGATGCCGGGACTCGACGGCATCGAGATCGGCTTGATCATCACCTTCGCGTGCCTCTTCGCGGGCATCCTGTCGGGTTATCCCGTCGCCTTCGCCATCGGCGGTTCGGCGCTTCTGTCGTTCGCCATCCTGGCGCTGTTCAGCGAGGCGGGCTGGCTGACCAAAGAGGTGATCGACACCCGCAGCGATGCCTACTTCGCCTTGCTGGACCAGGGGGTTGCCGAACAGACGATATCGCTCTTTCGGTTCCCGGACTTACCCACCTACACGGCCCCGCTCTTCGAGGACGGGGCCGAGGGCGCGTTTTTCCGCACGCTCACCTTCATCGTCAACCGCATGAACGAGCGCGTCCTGGCAGGGCCGTCGATCGAGCTCCTGCTGGCCGTGCCGATGTTCATCCTGATGGGCATCTCGCTCGAGCGTTCGCGCATCGCCCAGGACCTTCTGACATCCATGGCGCGGGTGTTCGGCGGCCTACCGGGCGGCCTTGCGGTCTCGGTTGTCGTCGTCGGTGCATTCCTCGCAGCTTCGACCGGCATCGTCGGCGCGACGGTGGTCACGATGGGACTGCTTTCGTTGCCCACCATGTTGCGCAACAACTACTCCCCGGAACTGGCGACCGGCGTCATCTCGGCGTCGGGCACGCTCGGCCAGATCATCCCGCCATCGATCGTCATCGTGCTGCTGGGAACGCTCGCCGGGGATCTCTATGCCACCGCGCAGGAAGACCGCGCCATTGCCGCCGGCTGTCGCGACGCCTTGACCTTCCTGGGCAAGGCCGCGGTCGTCTCGGTCGGCACGCTGTTCAAGGCGGCGATCGTACCGGGCATCATGCTGGCGGGACTCTACGCGCTCTACGTCTTCGTCTTTGCGCTGTTCCACCCGGAGAAGGCGCCGCCCGTCCACGCGGAGACCGCCGCGCCGGGCGATCCCGGTGCGACGTCGCGTCATCGTTTCTGGTGGTTCGCAGGCGCGCCCGCCCTGGTGGTCGCGACCGCGGGCGTCCTCTTCACGATGGGCCTGGCCGGACCCCAGACCGTCGACCGGTTTTCGCTCGTCGAGCCGCCGATCGCGCCGGAGCTGCGCACGAACGTGTCCGAGGAATGCCAGGCCTCGATGATCGATCTGCACGGCCAGGAAATGTGGGACCGCTCCGTCACTGCCCAGGCCGAGGCCGAGGCCGTGGGTTTCCTGCCCCCGACCGACGAGCAGCTCGACGTCCTTGAGGCCGAGGCCAAGCTGCACCTGCCGCCGATCTCTGAAGGTCTTGTCACGGGACTCGTGCTTCTGGCTCTGGTGCTGACCACCGCGCGCGGCGTGGCACCGTCGGCGCCGGTCTTCCCGCTGCTGGTCGGCGGCGGCGGTGTGGTGCTGACGATCCTGGTCGATGCGCTGCTGATCAGTCCCGTCGCGAGCCCGGGCACGACCTGGGCCATCCTCGCGCTGCCGATTGCGGCGGTGATCTATGGGCTGCGCCACGCGTTCCCGAGACTGGCCGAAGTCGAACTGCTGCGCGTCGTCTTCCCGCCGCTGGTGCTGATCGTCGCCGTGCTGGGTTCGATCCTCGGCGGTATCACCAACCCTACCGCGGCCGCTGGCCTCGGTGCGGCTGGTGCCCTGATGCTCTCGGCCTATCGCCGGATCGGCGACGACCAGGACAGGAAGGGCGGCAAGTTCATCCTGATGGCGACCTTCGCCATCGTGATCTTTCTCCTGATCGGATCGAGTTTCGATCTGCGGATCACCATCGAACACGTCGGATTCGAGAACTGGGTCGCGTTCATCGTGGCGGCTGCGGCCTATCACGTCGCGTTCGGTGGGCTGCTCTATGCCTGCTGGGTCCTGTGGCGCACCAACATCCTGCGCTCGGTCGTGCGCGACACGGCGAAGGTCACGACGATGGTGTTCGCCATCCTCATCGGTTCGCAGATGCTGAACCTGGTCGTTATCTCCTTCGGCGGCGAGCACTACATCCAGGAGTTTCTGCGCTCGTTCGACGACGAGTGGGTCGTGTTCCTGGTCGTCATGCTGGTGCTTTTCATCCTCGGGTTCGTGCTCGATTTCCTGGAGATCATCTACATCGTCATCCCCATCGTGGGACCTGTGATCTATGGCGGTACGCTCGATCCCAAGTGGGTGACGATCATGATCGCGGTCAATCTGCAGACCTCGTTCCTGACACCGCCGTTCGGTTTTGCGCTGTTTTATCTGCGTGGTGTCGCACCACCGCAGATCACGACAGGGCAGATTTATCGAGGCGTTGCGCCCTTCGTGGTGATTCAGGTCGTGGGACTGGCGCTGATGTGGCTGATCCCGGAGATCACCACCTTCCTGCCGGATATCCTGCCGGAGAACTAGCTCTTGTCGGGCTCCAGGTCCTGCCAGCCGTCCCCGGTCAGCGCTTCGAGCGGGCGGAAGTTGGTCTTGTAGGACATCTTCGAGCAGGCGCCGATCCAGTAGCCGAGATAGACATGCGGCAGTCCGAGGCACCTGGCGTGTTCGATGTGCCAGAGAATGAGGTATGTGCCGAGGCTGCGCGCGCCGAGATCGGGCTCAAAGAACTTGTAGATCCCCGAGAGCCCGTCGGCGAGCCAGTCCGACAGCGAGACCGCGACGAGTTCGCCGTGGTCGTCGCGCATCTCCACAAGCCGGGTATCGACCGGCGTTTCCTCGATCATGGCGCGGAAGTCGGGGAACGACATGGCCGACATGCCGCCGCCCTTGTGGCGTGCCTGCTGGTAACGATCGAACAGTGCATAGTGCTCAAACGTCGCCTGGCTCGGCGTCAGCGAGACCGCCAGGTCCTCGTTCTGCCGCTGGGTTCGCCTCTGGGATCGGCTCGGCTTGAAACGCGCGACCGGAATGCGCACAGGGACACAGGCCTCGCAGCCGACGCAACTCGGCCGGTAGACCAGATTGTGGCTGCGGCGGAAGCCGGCCAGCGTCAGCTCGTCGTGCAGCGCCTGGGCGTGCGGGCCCGAGAGATCGGTGACGACCTTGTTTTCCAGGCGATCGGGCAGGTAGGGGCAGGCCTGTGCGCGCGTGCCGAAAAAGAATGCCAGCGGACGGGTGCCTGCGCTTGAGCCGGAGCTCGCATCCTTCAACGTCACGGATGCGTCGTTCTCACGGGTCATCGGTCAGCGATCGGTGATGGGCTCATAGGCCATAGTAGACAGGGGCGAAGAGCGAAAAGGCAAGCCAGACGACAAGCACAAGTGGAAGACCGGCTCGGAGGAAGTCGCTGAATCGGTAGTGGCCGGGTGCCATGACCAGCAGATTCGTCTGATAGCCGATCGGCGTTGCGAACGAGCAGCTCGCCGCGATCACCACGGCAACCGCGAAGGGCAGGGGATCGACACCGAGTCCAGAGGCCAAGCTGACGGCGATCGGTGTGAACAGGACGGCTGCAGCGTTGTTGCTGAGGACATTCGTGACGAGTGCCACGATCAGGAAGAAGACCGACAGCAGCATGGCCGGGTTGTCGCTGCCCGAAATCATCACCGCGAGATCGGCCAGATAGGCCGCACCGCCGGTGGCCTGCATGGCGTGCCCCATGGCGAGCGCTGCGGCCACCAGCATCACGACCTTGCGCTCGACGGCACGGCTGGCCTGGCGGACATTGAGGCAGCCCAGTGCCAGCATTGCGGTCGCGCCTGCCATCGCGGCGATCACCACGGGCACGAGATCGAACGAGATCGGGGCGATGACCAGCCCGGTGATCAGCAGCGCCCGCCTGGCCAGGTGGAGGTTGGGCAACTCGGCTGCCGACCATTCCATGACCAGCACATCGGGATTGGTACGCAGTGAGCGGATGTCGTCGCGCCGTCCGCGCACCAGCAGAACGTCGCCCGCGTCAAGCCGGATTTCCGTCACGCGCTGGCGGATCATGCGGGAACGGCGCTGCAGTCCGAGTACGATGGCGCCGAAGCGACGACGAAAGCCGATCTGCTCCAGGTTCTGACCGGTCATGCGGCTGGCTGGTGCGATCATGATCTCGACCAGCACCTGTTCGTCGCCGGACCGCGTCGGCGTGACCGGGGCCTCGCCTTCGGGGTCGTCGCGGTCGGCATCGCCGATCAGGCCCTTGTCGCGCGTCAGAAGGTCCATCAGTGCCTTGCGTGTACCCGCGACAACGAGCGTGTCGCCGGGCTGCAGGACGGTGTCCTCGAAGGGCGCCAGCTCCGCGTGTTCGCCGCGCTGGACCATCTGCACGGTGACCTCGGTCAGGCCGGGGAACATGCCGGCCTGGGCGGCGTGGCCGACCAGTGACGACTCGTGTCCAACAGTGAACTGGGCGAGGTACTGACGACCTGAGGCACCGACCAGTGTGCCGGCCATGCTCGACCGGTTGGGGAGCAGGCGCGGAACGACCAGCCCGACATAGACGAGGCCCACGAGCGCCACGACGATGCCGGGGATCGTGAACGCGAACATGGTGAACGGCGTCTCGCCCAGGTCCCGCAGCGAGCCCGAGACCAGCAGGTTCGTGCTGGACCCCACAAGCGTCGTCATGCCGCCCAGGATGGCGGCATAGGACAGCGGGATCATGACCTTGCTCGACGAGTGCCGGCCCTGTTCGGCGAGGGCCTGCAGCACGGGGATGAAGACCACAACGATCGGCGTGTTGTTGCTGACACCGCTCAACACCATGGTGAGGAGGAGAACGATGGCGATCGCGAGCTTGCCGCTGCCGCGGGCGACATGGAGGATGTCGCGGGCAATCCGCTGCAGGGCGCCGGTCTGGACCAGCCCTTGGCCGATCACCAGCATGCAGAGCACGGTGATCAGCGCCGGATCGGCGAATCCGGCAAGCAGGCGCACGGTGTCGAGCTCATTGCCGCTGTCCGGCGACCGGACCGGGAACAGGTGGAACAGGATCAGCAGCACCGTGATGGTCGCGACCGAGGTGAACTCCAGCGTGAAGTACTCCCACGCGTAGAGTACGATCGCGGCGAGGATTACCGCGAAGGTCACCCACATCATGATGCCGGGTTCGACGCCGGTCATGACACGTTCACGGCCGCCGCGCCGCCCGGAGGCGGTCGATGTCAAAGATGGTCATGTCAGCAGTCTACAGCAGGGTGCGCAAACAAAACGAACCCGAGGCCCTTGTGTCGGTTGTGCGTGACGGAGCACACTCAGCTATCATGAAGTCGCCGCCGTACGAAGTCTCAAATGCGACACGGAGATCGCCATGAGCCGCAAGCGCAACTTCACGAAACGCCAGCTTCGCGACGCGCTGGGCATGTTCACGACAGGAGTCACCGTCATCACGTCCTGCACGCGCGAGGGCGAGCTTTTGGGCATCACGGCGAATTCATTCAACTCTGTGTCGCTCGATCCTCCGATGGTGCTGTTCAGCCTTTCGCGTGAGGCGCATAGCCTTAACAAGTTCGAGAGCACCGATTTCTTCGCAGTGAACATCTTGGGTGAGCACCAAAAGGAGCTCTCGAACCAGTTTGCGCATCCCTCGATCGAGAAGTGGAAGGGCGTCGAGTACGACACAGGCGTCACGCAGTGTCCGATGTTCCCGGGCTCGCTCGCCATGTTCGAGTGTTACACGCGGTTCCACTATGACGGCGGCGATCACGTCATCTTCGTTGGTGAGGCCTTCAACATGGAGGTCGGCACACCCGCGGCACCGCTTCTCTATTACCAGGGTTCGTACCGCTCGATGCTGCCGGACGCGTCCGACCATGAGTGGATGTAGGACCCTGACACCTTTCAGCGCGTCCGGCTCCTGACCTCGGCGCGGCGCACGGTGTCGATGCCGGTCGCCATGATGATGGTCGCACCGATCCATGTTGCGGTCGCCGTGTACTCATCGAAGAAGATCATGCCGATCGCGCGCGCCCGCGAAGATCAGACGCACGTAGGTAACCGGCGCGAGGTAGCTCGCTTGACCGCGGCGATAGGCATACAATTCCATAGCCTGCACACACATGCCCACCAGCGATGTCGCCAGGATCAGGCTGGCCTGACCCCAGTCGGGCCAGATCCAGTTGTCGAACCCCGCGAAGAGCGCGGTCAGACCCGACGATAGGAATGTGAAGAACATCATCGAAAGTTGGCTCTCGTGCACCTGGAACCTCTTGATGATGGTCACCGAGAGCGCGATGCAGGCCGCCTAGGCGAGCACGATCAGGGTTATGGGATCGAAGTTGACGGTGCCTGGCCGGACCATCACCACGACACCGACCGCCGTCGCGGTCCAGCGACGTCAACCGACACCTTCATTCAGTACTAGAGCGGGATCAATTTAATCGGGATCACATCCTGCGGCGGCGAAGACGCCCGTGATACCAAAGCGTGTTGATCAGAACCGACTGGCCCAGTTTCTCGCTCCGATTGAGGTAATGCGATGCTCAAGTCTCATGGAAAACCTCTTTCCGTTTTCCACAATTAGACTATAGGTCTGACTCAATGGTTCGTGGTATAACGCCTTGGTCAAGCAGGGCTACAAGCTTCCGAGCCTGCTCGAAATCGTCGTCTTTAACACGGCGGAAGGGGACGCCCCGACCTGCATCGCCGGGTTCGTCGACGACATGCGCCACGGCTACGTTCACCATGACAGCCTGACGGCGCTCCCGGCGCCGACTTCGTTCAAGAAAAAGCTCGACGACTACATTGCGCGCTTCACTCTCTAGGACGAAGATTGCGAATCGGATCGGGAGGACGTCGAAGATGGTTCACCCGAGCCGGAAGAGGAACTGTCGTCCCGGTCGGAGATCCTGAACCGTCCGAGCTCCCTGACCGACACGCTGATGTCGTCGGCTGGCTTATCGGGGTTTTCAGGCCTGGTCTTTCAAGGCGGAAATCGACGATGGCGCCCGCTGAGTACGGACGCTCCTGACGACTGCCGAGCGACGACAGCGGGAGAAGAGTTTGACCAAGAGGACGAAGAGATGCCGGATGAGATTCACGAGACAACGGGAGACGAGAACAAGGGGCTCACGAGTGAGAAGCACGCGCTCGTTACGATCCCGGTTGAGAGGCTCCCCTCGTTCGTCGACGATGAGTGGATTTCGAAGTACATCTACCTTGAGCGGCGCTATCTCAATGTCGCGCGCATGGACACCGATCTGATCGCGAATCTGACGGGGTATGAGGGCTGGCCGACGGACAAGAAGGCCTTGGGCGAAGTTGGTTGCAGCAAGGCTCTCCCTTATTTCTTAGATGCCCTGCGCTACCCTGCGTTCCTTCGGGTCTTCTATCTTCTCAGCGTCAAGAAGTTCAACCTGGGTAACAAGGATCCGTGCAAGCGGCCGAGCAAGAAAGATTTCCAATACAAAGTTGTCGATCCCATTTGCAAACTCACCCGGGAATACTGGCCCGACCGCGAGCCTTCGGGCGAGGACAAGGACAAAGATAAAGATACCGGCGAGTTCGTGAACCATGTCCTCGAATCCTGCTTTGAGCACAACGATCCGGACACCGCTCTTACATTCATGTTTCACATGATCCTGTTTCCGATGATGATGTCGATGTTTCCGACATCGCGCTTCGATTGGTCATCGATTGTCGGGATTCTCGAGGCTCGACGGAACGAGATTGAGAGTCCGGACGACATCGACATCATCATCGAATTCGGCGAGCGCCTGCAATTGATCGACGGCGCGGTGTATGACAGTACTTGGAAAGAGGCTATCTTCTCAAGCACGCGCAAGGTGTCGGAAGACGTTGCGGACGCGGGCAATGAAGCAGCGGAGGAAGACGTGGTCCAGGTGACCACCGAGGCCGACGACATTGAATCCGACATCACCATGGACGAAGACGCTACAACGAACGCCACAGAGACGCCTCCCCAGAAGGCGGAGATCGTCGACCGATGGCGGACGGGTGTGGCGGCGGTACAGGCGGCGGTCGAAGAGATGGAGATGCCGAACCGCCAGGGCGTGGAGGGTCTTCGCGCCCTCGTTGCCGAACTCGAAGACCTAGTCGATCTGTACGACTCCGTCCCGGAGGCCGTCCCACTCATCGAGATCAAGGAACGCCTCTCGACCTGCCACTGTAAGCTCGTCAAGATGGGCGCTAAGTGGGTAACAGCCGAGGAATCGGCGCTGAGCAGACGGATTGACGGTGTGCCGGACGAGGTTGCGGCTACCATCCCCCTTGAGGACATCGAAAACCGGGTTAACGGGACCGAACGGGCTACGGCTGAGGTCAAGGAGATCAAGCAGGAGCGCAAACGCGTCCGGCAGATCGAGGACGACGACGAGCTCGAGGCCGCGACCGCCGAAATCGGGGAACGTTTCCGCAAGGCACTCCGGCTCGCGTTCAAGTCTATCGAAGACGTACTTCTCATCCTCGATTCCGTAACGTCGTTCGCGTCCGCGGAGGCGTCATCTGACAACGACCGGGACGTCGAGGTGTACACCGACGAGGAATTCGACGCCAGCTTGGCAGAGGTGATGCCGTCCGAGCCCGCCCTAGCGCAGGAGACGGACGACACACCTGAAGCGGGCACATATCCGGCGGACGACGGCATCGACGTGGTCGAGGAAGAGGTAGAGGTAGAGGCCGACGAAGCCGCCCTTGAGATCGACGACATCAACGGTCGCCTCGACGAACTGTTTGCGGAAAAGGAATTCGGCGCAGCCTATCATCTCGCGCTCGCGGCCGAGGCCAAATATCCGGAGGCACGCCTTGCCTTCACCTCGGCTGAACTGTTCTTGGTGACGTGCGCTAACCACACCCAAGTGACGTCATACGCGGATGTTGATCAGTATGCGGAGGCCCTGAGGCGAGCGCTCGTCGCCGCGAACGAGCTCTCCTCGTCCGAGGGCGAACAAGATCAAGATAAGGCGCGGACCGCGGCATAAGGCGCGGACCGCGGCGCGTCGGATCGCCCTGTTTTCGTCGACCATTGAGCTCGTGCTTTTCGGCGGCATCACGAACTCGCCGAGCACGAGCTTCACCGATATCTTGGTTAGCAACGGTGTCGGGAACTGCTTCTTTTCGCTCAACAAGGCCGCCAAAGACGCGGTCAAGAGCAACGTTCAAATCAGCGCGTCCAGCCTGTTTGCGCTCGTGTCGCCCGATGACAAGACTTACTCGAACGCAGTTCACTCCGAACTGCTCTCCAAACTGGCGCTGCTCGAGAAAAGCCGACGGACCTACCGGGTCGGCCGCCAGATCCAGAACTGGTTGCTCCATTCGGGGCCTTTCCGCGAGCTACATGGCGTGCTCAAGGATGCGGGCAACTTGGAGGCGTCCGCCCGGCGCGCGAAGAAAATCGGGGAAATCTACCTGAATCGCGACGAAGCCGACAAGCTGATCGATCGTGCGGAGTCGGAGAAAAAGACCCATGCGCCGGTTGTCGGGGATGGCCGCCTTTGGTTCATCAACCAGATCACGGAGATTTCCCGTCTGGCTGTGGAGTGGGCAGGCACCGTTCTGGACAACAAGCCGAGCAGCCACGAAGAGCAAGTGCTCCGACCGCTTGCGAAGCAGATCGTCAAGAGCAGCCGCGAAGCCGACTTAACTCTGAAAGAGCTCGTCGAGAAGCACGGTCCCCTGGCCGCGGCAGCCGCCGACGTGGCGCGTACCGTGCTGACCCGGTTGCAGGGGCTCGCAACTGGGAAGGAGGCGCCCACCGTCGATATGACTCGGGCGATGATCGCACTTCACGGCCCGCTCCTCTGGGCTCCGGGGATGGTGTACGGCGGCGACTGGGTGCCGTCACCCTATCCGGTCGATCTCGTTATCTCGTCCATGCTCAAAGGCTGCCCGGAACCGCGCGAAAGCCGGCACAACCCGGAGTCCTTCGTTGCCGCCTTTCATGCCAGGCTCGACGAGGGCTCCTTCCTTGCCGCCCGGCTGCTCCTCGAGGTAGGGGAGAGGTACGGCATCCCGCGTGAGACGCTCGACGCCCTTGGTGGCGACATCGAAGCGAAGCGCGAGGATAGGTTCTTCGCCATCAATGACCAGATCAAAGAGACGCTCGCGAATGTGATGCGGGCGCAGCGCTACACGATCAAGCACAACGACGATCTCCAGGACGCCTACGAGCGCCTCAACCAGGTGCACGAGGACTACCTCAAGAAAGGCGACCTCAAGAACAGCGACGTCGGCAAACTCGATTTGGTCGACCCCTCAGACAGGTACGCGCCCGACATCCTTGCAACGGCGGGCCAGGAAATCCTCCAGGACTTCAACGCCATCGAGGCGCTGATCGAGGACACCGAAGATAAGATCAAGAGCGTCTTCGAGCTGGAGAAACAACCGCTGCTCAACCGGCTGGACGATCTTGAGAGTAAGGCCGAGGACAAAGAGAGTTTCGCGCGAATCCGCCAGGAGGTCGAGGCGCTGATCGAGACCCAGCAAGATCTCGCCGCCGCAGACGAGCTTCTCGAGCACCACATCAGCGACACGCCTGAACCGAACCGGGGCATGATCCAGCCGGTCGCCTTCCGCGACTTCTTCGAGACACTGGACCTGCCGACGATCCTCTCGAGCAAGGACTACGATCTTGAGGCCGTGCGCGAGGCACTCGTCAACGGCAATGACTATTTGGGCATCCCGTTCTCCCGCGTCGACGAGAAGACAGAGAGCCTAGCGCGCCTCGAGCGCTGGCAGGAGTTCCGTAAGGACGCAACGCGGAAGAACACGGGAAGCAAAAGGGTTCTGGCCGCTGCCGCCTCTCTGCTGGAGGCGCTCGACTTCCGGAACGTTTCCGTCACGCCCGATCCGTCTCGCAGCGTTCCGACCAGACGGGAGCACGTCGGCGATATGAAGCTCTCGATCAATGCCGACCGCGAGAGCGTCCTCTTGCCAGACTTTGGCAGCATGACTGGCGGCACGTGGCGTCTCGCTGTCTATCCGAGCATGCCGAAATACGAGCAAGGCGATTTCGACCGCCTTACGAATGGCCCCTCCCACATCGGCGTAATGGTCATCGTCCCCGACGTGGTGTCCCAGCGCGATCGCGAGAAGCTGGCGGAGATCGCCTTGAAGCACAAGTACAAGCTCCTGATAATCGACGAGAGCATCTTCCTCTACGCGCTCTCCGAGCAAGACTTCCGCTCACTCACCATGTTGGAGATCGCGCAGGCGTTCTCGTTCTCCGATCCCTATCGGGATTACCAGAACTACGCTGTGCCGCCGGAAATGTTCAAGGGACGCCGCGAGGAGTACGAGCGGCTCAAGAACATGAACACCGGGTTCATCGTCTACGGCGGCCGGCGCCTGGGCAAGACAGCGCTCCTGAAGCATCTCGAGCAGCAGGAGCATTCCGAGGAAACGGGGACGCTCCGGGTCTACATCTCGATCCACACAACGGCCGACACGCGCGACATCTGGCGCGAGGGGTCGAAAGCGCTCAGCGCGGTGTTCTCGAAGCCGGTCGATGAAGCCGAGCGCTTCAAGGACCGAGTGATCTCCTGGCTGGAGAAAGACGCGCGGCGCAGCATCATCCTGATGGTCGATGAGTGCGACGAATTCGTGAAGCTGGACGAGAGCGAGGGTTTCGCTGCCATCAAGACCTTGAACAAGATCATGGTCGGCACAAATCGCCGGTTCAAGGTTGTGCTCGCCGGTCTGCAGAACGCGCTCCGGCTCACCAGGAATCTGGAGAACGCGCCTCTAACGCACATGGACAGTGGCATTCTCGAGATCGGTCCGATGATCGGCAAGGATGTTGCCGACGCTGAACGCCTCATTACGGGACCACTCGCGGGCATGGGCTACCATTTCGCGAACGACCGGGACGTCTGGCAGATTCTCAGCTACTGCAACTACTACCCGGTTCTGATCCAGCTCGTCGGCGAATCGCTCGTGAGCACCATTCGCGAGCGTGTGGCGGATAACGGCGTTCTCGTCCGCAAGATCGACGACACCTTGGTGCGCGAAGTCCTGAACGACCCGAAGACCCTCGAAGAGATCAAGCGGGCCTTCGACAAAACCCTGGATCTCGATGGCGAGCGCTACAAGCTGCTTACCTACATCATAGCCAACCATATGATCGACATGAACGCCGCCCACAAGACTGACGAGGGCATGCGGGCGACCGAAGTGCTCGATCTGGCCGCATACTTCTGGCCTGCCGCGTTCGTCGAAGACGTTCGGCCGGAGGACGTTGCCGACCTGCTGAAGGAAATGGTTGTCCTCGGTCTCCTGCGCAGCATCGACGACTATCGCTGGACTCTCCGCAGCCGGTCTACTCTGGCGTTCATCGGCGGCAACCGGGCCGTCGAGGACGGTGTCTTACGGTTCGCCGACAAGCCGCGGCCGCAATCGTTGGAGCACACACATAAGCGCCGCGAACTCGGCAACATAGAGGGACGCGGCAGCCGCAGAGCGACCTTGCGACGCTCGGTCCTGACGATCGGCCAGGAGCACCAGATCGCCCAGAACAGGGCGCGCAAACCTGTTCTTGTCTTCGGTCACAATCTTGCCAGCGTGGACCAAGTCGCAACATGTCTGCGGAGCTTCCGCAAGGACCTGTTCGACGTAAGGGTGCTGCAGGCGAAGAACGTTAAGGCGTTCAGGAACGAACTCAGCCGGCTCAAGCTTGGTGACAGCAGCAAGCGCACGCTGCTCGTCGTCGATAAAGACCGGGAATGGGATCCGATCTGGGTGAATCAGGCGAAGCAGTCCCGAAAGGTCCGGGACGGCGAGTTAACGATCGTCTTCATCGGCGGGCCGCCGCAAGCTCTCTCTTGGGCATCATCGCATTCCTCGCCGTCGCCCGAGTTCGATGTTGTGTCGCTTGAGCCGTGGCGGCGGTCCTTCATTGCCTCGTTCCTCCATCAGGGCCTGGTTGACAACTTCGACAGCCGGGCTGAGGAGATCCTCGGGATCACCGGCGGTTGGAGCGGGCTGATCGACGACATTCTGGACAAGCGCATCAGTAAAGAAAACGTCGACAAACGGTTCAGCCAAAAAATGAGGCAAATCCACAGCTCCAAGAGCGAGATCGTCGTCCAACTCGGGTTGGGCGACGACGCGATTGCGGCAGGGATCAGGGCGGTCATCACCTACGAGATAGGCGACCACTTCGCCGAGAATGACTTCCTGGATGCGGCCGCCCTCGAGATCAACGGAGACGAGAGTAATCTCAAGCCAGAGACCCTACTGGCCTACTACCGCCTTCTCGACTTGGTAGAGGTCGTTCCGAGCACCCGGGACGATAAGCGGAGCGCGACCAAGGGAACGCGCTATCGCATTAATCCACTAGTCATGCGTCTGATGCAGGAGGAGACCGTCGACGCATGAGCATCGCTGAGTGGTGGGACATCCCCGGCCCGTCGCGATTCCTCGACAAGGCATGGGCTTTGGCGGGAGAGTACGCCGTCGTCGGAATCGCGGCCCCCGTCAGTATCGCCGAGGCTCTGCCGTTGGCGCTGGCGGATCGGGCCCGCGATCTCCACCGTGCCCGGGTCTACGAAATGGATGCCTTGCGGATCGGTCGCCGCCCTCCTGCGCAGGCGATCGCCCGTCGGATTCCCGAAGGCTCCGGCAGGAAGGTCAACACGGCATCCGATTTCCTGGGCATCCCGCGGCTCGACAAGCGGGCTTTCGTCATCCGCAACATCGACCGTGATATCTGGAGGATGTGGGGGATGTTTGCGCGCGATCTCCGGCGGGCTGCCAAGGAAGAATGCGAAATTCTTCCGCAGATGATCTTCACCTTGCCGCCGGACCTGCCGGACCGTGAGATCTTCTCTTCTTTTGGTCGCAAGGCCGTCCTGAAGTGGATCGGCGTCATCGATCGCCTCGATTGCACCATCTGGCATGATCGCCGGAAAAGCAGCCCGGCAGGCTTGATCTCGCGACTCGCTCGAGAGACCTCGATCGAGGTCGCAGGGCCTAACACAACGCTGCTTGAGGGACTCACCGTCATCGACGAGAAGGCCCAGATTGAACCTTGGCAAGAGCTTCGACGCCACGCGAACTTGTTTGTTCATGGGAAGGAAGTCTGCTGGCGTGACGGCCTAGTCGACGAGTGGGACGACGCACCGAGGATTGATTCCCTAGTCCTAGCTGTCCGGGATCAGCGCGCAGAGTTCGAGAAGCGAGTCTGGCGGGCTCATTCCGCGATCGTCTTTCCCTACGTCGAAGAGATCCGAGCCATGATCGTGCGGCGGCATCGCGCCTATCTCGACTCGATCATGCCTTGGACAAACGCTTACTATACACTGCCGCAGGTAAGAGAACATCCGAGCGAGATCGACATCACGGAGCTCCAGGCTATTCTCGGCAACCGCCTGTCGCGGGAGGAACGCGCCCTGATCACGCACGCGATATGTAAGATCCGCCACAAGCTCGCGCACATGTCCCCGCTTTCCTATGAAGACGTGGAGAAGCTGGCGACCCTCAAGGATACCGTGTCAGCACCTGCGCCCGAGATCGGTTGGGATTGGCCACGTTGCGGCCAGCGCCTGATCATGATGATCGGCTCCCCGGCTTCAGGAAAGACGACCTGGGTGAGACAGCACCACGATCCGGCCATCATCGTCTCATCCGACGACATTCGCGAGGGACACCCCGAGATCGCGGCCAACAACGCGGCCGTGTTCAAGATGGTGCGCCAGCGCGTTCACTGGCTGCTGAAGAACGGCTCCGATGCGGCCATAGACGCAACTCACCTCAAGGCCGACGATCGTCTCGAACAGCGTCGCATCGCACCGAACTGGGTTCCGGTCGAATACGTCGTCGTCGATCGTCCGCTCGAGGACAAGCTCCGGGACGGCGGCTGGCGTCTGGAGAGAAGGCCGGGGCTCATTGAGGAGCAGCACGAAGTCTTCCAACTGGGCAAAGAGGCCATCCTGGCGGGAGACGGAGATCCGCGAGTAACGGTTACTCATACCAAAGCGCGTTGATCATCACGTATTGGCTCAGTTCCTCGATCCGATTGAGGTCATGCAATCTGGGTCCTTGATCAACGTGTTCCAGGCCTCGCAACAGTTCGCCACGATATCGTCGTAGCTTGCGAAGACGCGGTTTGAGAGCCAGTTGTCCCGGATGTACTGCCAGACGTTTTCGACCGGGTTCAACTCAGGCGACCTCGGCGGCAGTGGCAACAAGGTGATGGTCTCGGGCACCTCGAGTTTCGATGTCGTGTGCCACCCGGCCTGATCGACGATCAGGATTGCGTGGGCGCCGGGCGCGACTTCGGTGCTGATCAGCTTCAGGTGTTCGGCCATCGCGTGGGTGTCGACCCAGGGCATGACCGAACCGGCCGCCGGACAGATTGCACCGAAGATGTAGGCCCATTGGGTGCGTTGATCCTTTGGCGCGCGAGGACGGGTGCCGCGCTTGGCCCAGCGGCGGGTGATCTTGTTCTTCTGTCCCACCCTTGCCTCGTCCTGGAACCAGATTTCTATCGGTGGCGAGCCGTTCTGAACACGGATGTCGCGGACCACGTCGGGGAAGTTTTCTTTGAACGCCTTGATCGCATCCGGGTCTTGTGCATGGTGCTGGGGACGCGCCGAAAGCTTGCGGAAACCCATGGCGCGCAGCTCACGGCCCACTGTGGTGCGACTGATCGTCACGCCAAACGTGCACTTGACCCACACGGCCAGATCAACCAGGCGCCAACGGACCACGCCATCACGATCGGGGTCGGGGCCAGCCTCGACCGCAGCAGCCAATTGCTGGCGTTGCTCATCCGTCAGGATCGAGGGTTTGCCCGGCACCTTGCGGGTCCGCAGCCCTTCTGGCCCGTCAGCATTGAACCGCAGAACCTAGTCGCGGATAATCTGCAGACCAACTCCGCCAGTGCGCGCCGCATCAGATCGCGATCCGCCGTCCAGGATCATCGCAATGGCCAACACCCGCCTCGTCCGGTCTGCATCGTCGCTCTGTCGCGCCAAACGCGCCAGATCGGAAGCCGAAAAATCACTGCGA
>JACONG010000010.1:300000-394533 GCA_014323865.1 Rhodospirillales bacterium
CGATCGCAGGCGAACGTCTCGCGGTGATGGGCGATCTCTGCGAGCGCCCGGCTGGCGAAGGCACCCTGGTACTGACCACGGCAGGTGCCATGGTTCAGCGCGTTCCGCCGCCCGATGCCATCGGGCCGCTGCGCAAACGCCTGAACGTCAGCGAAGAAACCGATACGCAGGACCTCGTGCGTCGCCTTGTCGCCATGGGCTACCACCGGGTGAGCACAGTGATGGAGCCGGGCGACGTCTCGCTGCGCGGCGACATCATGGACATCTACCCGCCGGGCGCTGCCGAACCCGCTAGGATCGAGTTCTTCGGCGATGAGATCGAGCGGATCCGGAACTTCGATCCCCTGAGCCAGCGCTCGTCGGGGAAACGCGACAGCGTCGTTCTCGATCCGGCCAGCGAAGCGTTGCTGGACGAGGATTCGATCAACCGCTTCCGCGCAGGCTGGCGCGAGCTTTTCGGCATTGGCACGACCGACGATCCTGTCTACGAAGCCGTCGCGGCCGGGGCACGCCATCCCGGCATGGAGCACTGGCTGGGACTTTTTCACAGCCGCCTGGAGCCCTTTCTCGCCTATCTCGACGACCCGCTCGTGGTTCTCGACCATCGCGTCATCGAGGCCAGAGACACCCGTCTGGAAACGGTCCGGGATCACTTCGGGCACCGTCGGGAAGATGTGGGTGTCGGCATGGCCGACGGGGCACCGACCTATCACGCGGTCGAGCCCGAACGGCTCTATCTCACCGAGCTGGCCTGGGACAACATGCTGGCAGACAAGACGGTCGTTGAACTCTCGCCGTTTTCGGAACCGCCGTCCGGTGAAGTCAACGTGCTGGAGGCGGGCGGTCGGCAGGGCCACGAGTTCAGCGCCGAGCGCCAGCAGAGCAATGTCAATCTGTTCGATGCCGTTGTCGGCCATGTCCGCGAGCATCACGCCGACAACCGCCGTGTCGTCGTCTCCGGCCTCTCGGTCGGCAGTCGCAACCGGCTTGCGCGCTTGCTGAACGAACACGGCATCGATCATGTTGAGCAGATCGCGACCGTGGAGGGGCTCGAGGGGCTGGATCGCAGCAAGGTTGCAGCGGCCGTGACCGGCCTGGAGCGGGGGTTCGTCAGCCACGACCTGGCGCTCATCACCGAACAGGACATTCTGGGCGACCGGATCGCCCGCACATCGCGGCGGCGCACACGTCGCGACACCGAGCGTTTCCTTGAAGAGGCATCGCAACTCTCCGAGGGCGACATCATCGTCCATGTCGAACATGGCATCGGACGTTTCGACGGCCTCCAGACCCTCAGGCTCGGCGAGGCGCCGCACGACTGCCTGCGTCTGGTCTACGACGGCGACGACAAGCTCTTCGTACCGGTCGAGAATGTCGATGTGCTGTCGCGCTATGGCTCTCACGACACCGTCGTGCAGCTCGACAGGCTGGGCGGTGCGAGCTGGCAGTCGCGCCGCGCCCGCCTGAAGGAGCGCATCACGGAAATGGCGGGCGAACTCCTGAAAGTCGCCGCCGAACGCAAGACCCGGCCCGGCCCGGCCATGCGTGCAACCCATGGCCTCTATCAGGAATTCGCGGCGCGCTTCCCGTTCCAGGAGACCGACGATCAGGAGAAGGCGATTGAGGAGGTGATCGACGATCTCGGGTCCGGACGCGCCATGGATCGGCTGATCTGCGGCGACGTCGGTTTCGGCAAGACCGAGGTCGCCCTGCGCGCGGCCTTCGTTGCGGTCATGGAGGGCTTCCAGGTTGCCGTCGTGGTGCCGACGACCCTGTTGGCGCGACAACATCACGCGACCTTCGCCGGGCGCTTCGAGGGGCTGCCGGTAGAGCTTCGCCAGCTGTCGCGCTTCGTCACGACGAAGGAAGCGCACGAGACCAGGAACCTCCTGGAAAGCGGCAAGGTCGACATCGTTGTCGGAACCCACGCGCTGCTCGCCAGGGATGTCTCGTTCAGGAACATGGGGCTCCTGATCATCGACGAGGAGCAGCACTTCGGCGTGGCGCACAAGGAACGCCTGAAGCAGATGAAGGCGAATGTGCATGTCCTGACCCTGACAGCGACGCCGATCCCGCGCACCCTTCAGATGTCGCTGATCGGCGTGAAGGACCTCAGCCTGATCGCCACGGCCCCGGTCGACCGGCTGGCTGTGCGCACCTTTGTCGGGCCCTTCGATTCGGTCACCGTGCGCGAAGCCATCCGTCGCGAGCAGTTGCGGGGTGGCCAGGCCTATTTCGTCTGTCCACGCATCGCGGATCTCCAGAGGGTCCACAAACAGCTTGAGGAGCTGATCCCCGAGGCGCGTTTCGCCGTGGCCCACGGCCAGATGGCCAGCACCGAACTCGAGAAGATCATGGGTGCCTTCTACGACGGCGAGGTCGACGTGCTGATCTCGACCACGATCGTGGAGTCGGGCCTCGACATTCCCAACGTCAACACCATGGTTGTCTATCGTGCCGACATGTTCGGCCTGGCCCAGCTCTATCAGCTGCGCGGCCGAATCGGACGGTCCAGGACACGGGCCTATGCCTATCTCACGCTTCCCCCGGGCAAGCGCGTGACCCAGACGGCGCATCGGCGGCTGGAGGTTCTGTCGCGCCTCGACACGCTGGGTGCCGGCTTCAGCCTCGCCAGTCATGATCTCGACATCCGTGGCGCGGGCAACCTCCTGGGAACCGAGCAATCGGGCCATATCAGGGAGGTCGGCATCGAGCTCTACCAGCAGATGCTGGAGGAGGCCGTGCAGGCGTTGCGCGCCGAGCGGGAAGGGGTGGCACCGCATGCCGCCCATACCTGGTCACCGGAGGTGGCCGTCGGATCGGCCGTGCTCATACCGGACAACTACGTCCGCGATCTTGATGTCCGGCTTGGCCTCTACCGGCGCATCGCGGCCCTGCAAGAGCGCGAAGACATCGACAACCTGCGCATGGAACTGGACGACCGCTTCGGTGAGCCGACCATCGAGGTCGACAACCTGCTGGAGATCGTCGTGATCAAGGCATTGTGCCGCAAGGCGGGCATAGTCAAACTCGATGCCGGGCCGCGCGGCGCGATCGTCAGCTTCCGCGGCGACAGCTTCGTCAATCCGGCCGGCCTCGTCGACTGGATCGCGAGCCAGGCCGGTACGGTCAAACTGCGTCCCGACCACAAGGTTGTAGTCATGCGGAGCTGGGAGAAGGTCGACGTACGGCTTGCCGGTTCGCGGGACCTGGCGCAGGCCATCGCCGGCATCGCCGAGGCCACCGCGCAGGCCGCCTGAGCGAGCGGGATCAGGCCGCCGCGGTCTCGTGGGCGGTATCGATCATGCGCTGCAACACCTCCGGTGACTGTGCGCCGGACACGGCATAACGACCGTCGAGAACGAAGCAGGGCACGCCGTTGATCCCGATGCGCTGCGCCAGGTTATGCTCGGCAAGCACCGTGTCGGCGCACTGGTCACTCTCCAGGAACACCTCGGCGTCGTCGCGGTCGAGCCCAATAGCTTCGGCCAGTGCCACCAGATTGCCGATCTCGCCGATGTCGATGCCCTTGAGAAAATAGGCCGCAAACATGTCCTCGACCAGGCGCGTCTGCACGCCGCGCTCGCCAGCCCAGCCGATCAGGCGGTGGGCGGCAATAGTCGAGGGTGTCCGGTAGATGTCCCCGAAGGCAAAGAGAATGCCTTCGTCATGGCCCGCCCGGGAGATCGTGCCGTAGAGCTCCATGGCGTGCTGGGAGCTGCCGAACTTGAGCGCCAGATAGGCGTTCCGCTCCATGCCGTCGGCCGGCATGTCGGGGTTCAGCATGAAGGCACGCCAGCGGATCTGTGGCCTGCGTCGCTTCGGCACAAGGTCGAGGGCACGCTCAAGACGGCGCTTGCCGATATAACACCAGGGACAGACGGGGTCGGAAAAGATGTCAAGGATCATGGCAGCATTCTAACGACCGACGTTCTGCTCCGGAAGAGGCAGACCAGACCGGGGGCATCACGATGCTGCGCGCCATTCGCCAACTGCTTTCGTCAGAGGACGTCGCCACCGTCAGGCAGGCGGCCGAAACCGGCGCTTTCGTCGACGGTCTGCGCACGGCCGGTTTCCCCGTCGCGGACGCATGTGGGGGAACAAACAGCTCCAGGTGATCTGCCGCCCGCGCCGCAGCCGCTGCGAGATTCTGTTCGATCTCGCCGTCGCTGCCGAACACGTTCACAAGCTGGAACCCAACGGCGGCACCTTCATGGCCCCGGAGAAGACCCGCTTCAACCTGCTCAGGATATGGGCGGATACCTAGCCGGGCTGTGACGCCCTCGCTGTCAACCCCCCATCGCAGATCATGAGCTGGCCGGTGGTGAAGGCGCTTTCGTCGCTGGCGAGCCAGAGGGCGAGATTGGCGATGTCCCGGGGTGCGCCGATGCGGCCGATGGGCTGGTTGGCGTCGAGCGCCCTGGCCGCTTCATCGGGATCGGGGACGCTGGCGAGATAGGCGTCCATCATGTCGGTCTTGATCCAGCCCGGGCAGATCACATTGCAGCGGATGTCCTCGGAGCCATGGTCGACTGCGATCGCACGGCTCAGCGCGTGGACTGCACCTTTGGTGGCGCAATAGGCCGCGAGGCCCGGATCGGCCACGAAGCCGTCGTAACTTCCGACATTGACGATCGAGCCGCCGCCGCCCGAAGCCATGACGGGTATTGCGGCACGGCATGTGGCGAACACACCCTTCACGTTGATGCCGAAGATCAGGTCCCAGTCCTCGTCGGTTGTCTCGACGATGGTCTTCTCGATCTGAATGGCCGCGTTGTTGACCAGCACATCGATCCCGCCGAACGCATCCCGGGCGGTTTCGATGAGCGTGTCGGCCTGTGCGGTCGAGGCCGTGTCCCCGGGAACGAAGATCGTGGAGCCGTCGTCAGGGAACGGGGCCGGGGGGGCCGAACGCGCGGTGACGACGACGCGCGCGCCTTCCGCCACGAAGCGGTCGACGATGGCGCGACCGATGCCCCTTGATCCGCCGGTGACCACGCAACGCTTGCCGTCGAGCCGTCTCGTCATGCCTGTTCCCCTCCTGTCCGCTACTGTCCGCCTAAGGAAATTGAATGAGCATTCAACATCCGTCAATCGCATGGTGAACGCTGGTATCCGCGGACCATGCGTGGGTTCTTCCACAGGTTCCCGACACGGGAAGGCGTGCCCTGACCCATATGTCCTGGCCCATATGTGTTTCCACGTCGGACCCTGGTCGGGCTCGTCGTCGATGGTCTCTGCCGTCATGCCGAAGACGCTCGCAAGGGTTTCGTCAACGCTTTCATCAGCGATCACGACCGTGCGGTCTTCGACCGTCTCGTCATCGCGCCAGTAGGCACAGGTCACCGAGCCGTCACCGGCGCGTTCGTTGTTGCCGGCTTGCCTGAAGACACCGGAGACCGTGGCGATAGCCGCCGTCCCAACATTCAGCTAGGTTGACACGCATCGGGCCCCTTATTGCCTATGCTTGGCCCGACACCCACGATCGATCGAGAGGTAAGGATGGGCTGGACCGGCAAGATTCTGCGCGTGAACCTGACAGAGCGCCGCTGCGAGAGCGAACCGCTGAACAAGGGCTGGGCGGAGCAGTTTCTGGGCCAACGCGGCCTGGCATCGAAGTACCTGATGGAGTCCATGGACCCGGCTGTCGACGCACTCGATCCCGCCAATGTGCTGATCTTCGCCACCGGACCCCTGACCTCGACCATGGCGCCCACGGCAGGTCGCTACTCCGTAATCACCAAGGGGGCGTTGACCAACGCCATCGCGTGCTCGAACTCGGGCGGCAAGGTCGGTGCCGAGATCAAACTCGCCGGATGGGACATGGTCATCCTCGAAGGCAAATCGCCCAGGCCGGTCTATCTCTGGATTGATGACGATCACGTCGAGCTGCGCGACGCCGATCACCTCTGGGGCCGTTCGGTCTGGGAGATTGAACCCGGGATCAAGGCCGAGCTCGGCGACCCCGCGATCAAGGTCGCCTCGATCGGTCGTGCCGGCGAGAAGATGGTACGTTTTGCCTGTGTCGTGAACGACCTCCACCGTGCTGCCGGCCGTTCCGGTGTCGGCGCGGTCATGGGATCGAAGAACCTGAAGGCCGTGGCCGCGCGCGGATCCGGCGGCGTCACGGTGCATGACCCCCGGAAGTTCATGGCGGCCGTCGCGCACGCCAGGAGCACGCTGCAGCCGAGCCCGGTTCGCCAGCGCTTCATCAAGCTCGGTACCCACGCCATGCTTGATGTCACGCACAACTACGGCAGCCTTCCCACCCGCAACGAGCGCGACGTCCGGTTCGAGGGCGTCAACAAGCTCAATGCGGCAGCCTCACAGCGTCCGCACGGTCCGAACGACACCGTCAATCTTGTCACGAACAAGGCGTGTTTCGCCTGCACGATCGCCTGCGGGCGCATCGCCCAGATCGATCCCGACCATTTCTCGATCAAGGACAAGCCGCAGTATCACACGGCCTCGGGCGGCCTGGAGTACGAGAACGTCTTCGCGCTCGGTGCCATGGTCGGTGTCGACGATATCGATGCTGTGACCTTCGCCAACTTCCTCTGCAACGAAGACGGCATGGACACGATCTCCTTCGGCGGTGCCCTGGCCGCAGCCATGGAACTCTACGAAGAGGGTGTCATCACGATTGAGCAGACCGGCGTCGATCTCTCGTTCGGCTCGACCGAGGGGCTTGTGAAGATGGCGGAAGACTGCGCCAGGGGCGAAGGGTTCGGTGTCGAGGTCGGTCTCGGCGCGGCCCGTCTGACCGCGAAGTACGGAAGGCCCGAATTCTCGATGACCGTGAAGGGGCAGGAGTTCCCCGGCTACGACCCGCGTGCGATGCAGGGCATGGCTCTGGCCTATGCCACGTCCAACCGCGGTGCCTGCCACTTGCGCGCCAGCCCGTTCGCCTCGGATTTCCAGACCACCGAACTTGAGGGCAAGGCCGAGATTGTCAAGACGAGCCAGGACGAACGCGCCGCGATGTTCGATTCGGCGGGCATCTGCGCCTTCGTCGCCGCTGCCATCAACATCGACCAGATCGCCGCCATGCTCGACGGTGCGCTTGAGAGCGCGTGGACAGCCGAGCGCATCCGCGAGACGGGCGAGCGCATCTGGAACCTCGAGCGGCTCTTCAACAACGCCGCGGGCATGGGCCGCAAGGACGACACCTTGCCGCACCGGATGCTGCATACTCCGGCCCCGTCCGGCACCGCCAAGGGCCTTACTGCCCAGCTCGATCAGATGCTTCCCGAGTACTACGAGATTCGTGGCTGGGACGAAGAGGGGCAGCCGCGTGGCCAGACGCTGACCCGCCTCGGGCTCTCGTGAAGATTCGTATCAAGCTCGTCTCGCATGCCGGCAGGCCCATTCCCGGCCTCGATGCAGACGGGGAAGGCGAGTGGGATATGGCCGAAGACACCACAGTGGCCGAGGCTCTGGCAAGGCTCGACGTCGCCAGGGAAACGCTGACCATGACCCTGGTCAACGAGGAGGTCATTCGACCCGCGTTGCAGGCCGGGCACAGGCTGAAGGCCGGCGATCTCCTGACGGTGTTTCCTCCGATCGAAGGCGGGTGACCGTGCCGGGGCTTCACGACATCACGCATTTCACGATCGGCCTTTTCGCGGCCTCGCCATCGTCTTGATGGTCATCGTCCTGATGGTGATGCGCGGCGCGTATTCCAGCATCGAAGGTTTCGGCATCGTCTCCAGACCATGACGAAGACCGCGCCAAACGTCGTGCAGCGCCTGGAAGAGGCGAATTTCCGCGCTTGGCCGGCATTGCGCACCGAACGGCTCGGCGGCTGGCTGCTGCGCTACGCGGACGGCCATACCAAACGCGCCAACTCGGTGAACGTATTGGAGCGAAGCGGGGACCCCCTGCCTGAGCGGATTGAGGCGGCCGAAGCACGCTACGCGTCGCTTGGCCAGCCCGCGATCTTCCGTCTTTCCCCCCTGGCCGAACCAGCGCTCGACGGTCTGCTGACCGGGCGTGGCTATCGGAAGCTCGACATAACGAATGTCCGCACCACCCGTGTTCCCGCGTCTCTCCAGGCTCATCCCGACGTCACACTGTCGGACAGCGTCGAGGAAGACTGGTTCAGAGGATATTGCCGCCACAACCCGGTGGCGCGAACCGATCAGGGCACGCTGGCCGCCATGCTGGAACGGATCGAGGGTCGCCGATGTTTCGCGTCGATCAGGGAGGAGAGGACCCTCAAGGCCTTCGGTATGGCCGTCGCCGACCCGCCGCTGTGCGGGTTCCTCGGGATTCTTGTGGCACTCGACTGTCGAGGCAAGGGCTGGGGACGGGCGATTATGAACAGCCTGATCGCCTGGGCGCGCGATGAGGCCGGCGCCCATGAGCTCTGGCTCCAGGTCGTCGCCGACAACGAGCCCGCGGTCTCGCTCTATCGTTCCCTTGGTTTCGAACAGGTCTACGACTACCACTACCGTGTCCGGGTGCGCTAACTCAAATCACCAGCCTGAGACCTCAGCGACAACACCGCTGAAATCCTGAAGCAGTTCGGTTTTCCTTACGATTCGAACCTGATGGGTGACGATGACACGCCCTGCCACATGCGCTCGGGCGATCAGGCACCTGCCGACGCTCCCTTTCGTCGTCCCCGTTTCCTTCCACTGTCTTCTTGCCTAGATTGCCCGCCACGCCAAATAAGCAAGAACGGGCTGCGCCTGGCCCGCAGGCAACACACATGATGACAGGGGACCGCCCATGAATATCTCCGACATGAGCCTTTTCCGCCAGCAGTGCTACATCGACGGCGTCTGGTGTGATGCCGACAGCGGCGAAACCGTCGACGTACGCGATCCGGCGACGGGCGCGACTCTGGGCACGATCCCGCGCATGGGTGCGGCCGAGACCCGCCGGGCGATCGAGGCGGCGAATGTCGCACTGCCAGCCTGGAAGGCGATGACCGCCAGGCAGCGCGCCGCGATCCTGCGCAAGTGGTTCGATCTGATGCTCGAGAACCAGGACGACCTCGCGGTCCTCATGACCATGGAGCAGGGCAAGCCGCTGGCCGAGGCCAGGGGCGAGATTGTCTATGCCGCCAGCTTCATTGAGTGGTTCGCCGAGGAGGGCAAGCGTATCTATGGCGAGACCGTGCCCCAGCACATGGCCGACCGCCGCATCGTCGTGCTCAAGGAGGCGATCGGTGTCGTCGGCGCGATCACGCCGTGGAACTTCCCGAGCGCCATGATCACCCGCAAGGCCGCACCGGCGCTGGCCGCCGGCTGCACCTTCGTCTGCAAGCCCGCGACTGAGACGCCGTATTCGGCCTTCGCGCTGTGCGAGCTCGCCGAACGTGCCGGCATCCCGAAGGGCGTGATCAGCATCCTCTCGGGCAAGTCGTCGGAGATCGGTGAGGAGCTCACCAGGAACCCGATCGTGCGCAAGATCACGTTCACGGGCTCGACCGAAATCGGCAAGAAGCTCATGGAGCAGTCCGCTTCCACGGTGAAGAAGGTTACCATGGAGCTCGGCGGCAACGCACCCTTCCTGGTGTTTGGTGACGCCGACCTTGATGCGGCCGTCGAAGGCGCGATGCAGTCGAAGTTCCGCAACATGGGCCAGACCTGCGTCTGCGCAAACCGCATCTACGTCCAGTCCGACGTCTACGACGCCTTCGCCGAGAAGTTCGCCGCCAAGGTCGCCGAGATGAAGGTCGGCAACGGCCTTGAGGATGGTGTTGTCCAGGGCCCTCTCATCAACCAGGCCGCCATCAGGAAGGTCGAGGAGCATATCGCGGATGCCACCGCGAAGGGCGGCCGCGTGATGACCGGCGGCAGCCGCCACGAGCTCGGCGGTACCTACTTCCAGCCGACCGTCATGGCCGACATCAACCCGCAGATGATGGTCGCGCGCGACGAGACCTTCGGCCCTCTGGCTCCGCTGTTCCGCTTCGACGAAGAGGACGAGGCCATCCGGCTCGCCAACGACACCGAGTTCGGCTTGGCGAGCTACTTCTACAGCCGCGACATCGGCCGCATCTGGCGCGTCAGCGAGGGCCTCGAGTACGGCATCGTCGGCGTCAACACCGGCATCATCTCGACCGAGGTCGCCCCCTTCGGCGGCGTCAAGGAGTCGGGCATCGGCCGCGAGGGCAGCCACATGGGCATTGATGAGTATGTCGAAGCCAAGTACGTCTGCATTGCTGGCGTCGACAAGTGACACAGCCGCCGATATGTCATCGCGGCCATGTGAGCTTGCGAACACGAGCCGGGATCTCGAAAGGCCTATGCCGATCTCTCGAGGTCCCGGCTCTCCGCCCTTTGGGTTGCGGCCGGGATGACACGGTGTTTCTGGCATGAGCGATACCTCATCCACGACCTCCGTCATTGACGTCGAGAATCTGGTTTTCGATTACCCGACGACGCGGGCGCTGTGTGACGTCTCCTTCAAGGTTGCGCGCGGTTCGGTCACAGCACTGGTCGGGCCGAATGGTGCGGGCAAGACGACGCTGCTGCGCTGCATGGCGGCTCTCGATACGCCCTACAGCGGACGCGTCCTGATTGACGGTACGGATGGGCATGAGGACCCGCGCACCATTCATCGCAAGATCGGCTATCTCTCGGATTCCTTTGGGCTTTATGACGAGCTCACGGTGCGCCAATGTCTGCGGCATGCGGTCGCGTTACACGGGATCGGGGGAGCGGACGAGACTTCGGCCGTCGCGCGCGTGGTCGGCCAACTCGATCTCGGAGAGCTCACGGAGAAGCGTGCCGGTGAGCTGTCCCGTGGGCAGCGCCAGCGGCTTGCCATCGCACAGTCGATCGTTCACAAGCCGGAGCTTGTCCTGCTCGACGAACCGGCCTCCGGCCTCGACCCCTTGGCCCGCATGGCGCTCTCGGAACTGCTTCTCGGCTTGCGCGCCGACGGCATGACGCTGATCGTGAGTTCCCACATCCTCGCCGAACTCGAAGACTACTGCACCGACGTCTTGGTGATCGACCGGGGCAGGGTGGTCGAGCATCGCGCGATCGAATTGGCCGACGGCACGCGCTTTGTTGTCTATGCGATCGAACTGGCCGAGGCGACCGACGGCATGATCCAGCGTCTGATGGACGACAAGCGCGTCAGCGAGGTGGTGGCGACCGACGATCTCAGTATCACGTTCCGGGCGCCGCGCGATGCCGTGTTTCGCCGCGATCTCCTGCGCCGACTCGTCGGTGAGGGCATGCCGGTCACGGGCCTCTCCGAGAAGAAGCTCGGTCTGACCGACATCTATCGCGAGGTCGCCAAGAGCGACGAGGGCCAGTCATGAGGCTCAATCCCGAACTCAGGCGTTACCTGTGGCTCGAACTGTCGCTCGGGCGTCTGCTCTTCATGCCGCTGGTCATCGGCCTCCTCGCGGCGCTGATCGGGGTCACGATCTACGATAACGAGCTTGCCTTCGGTGGGCCGGATTTCCTCGGCACGATCGTTTGGGCCGGATTGGCCATCTACATCGTGCTCCTGCTGTTCTGGGGTGCCCGCGTCGCGGCGAGCGCCCTGGTGCGCGAGATCGCTGAACGGACATGGGACCAGCAAAGACTATCGTCCATGGACGCCTGGTCGATGACCTGGGGCAAGCTGTTCGGCAGCACGGTCTATGTCTGGTATGCGCTGGGGATCGTTCTGGCCATCGTCCTTGGCGCGACCGCGCTGCTCGAGATCTACTTCGGCGACGTCTCCGAAGAGGTCGGCGGTTCACTCAGCTCGATCTTGGCCCGCATGGCGATCGGCCTTGTTGCGCTGACCGTTCTGGTTGAGGCCACCGTGATGTTGGCAGCGATGACGGCCGTCAGCCAGCGCGAGACCGCCCGCCAGCTCGATGTCTCGATCGCCCAGATCATCGTCATCCTCTCGGCACTCTTCGCCTATATCGGTCTGCAGGATCTGGAACAGGCCAACACGATGCCTTGGTACGGCGAGACCTGGAACTCGCTAAGCTTCGTTGTCGGCTCCACCGTGATCTTCGCACTCTGGGCGGTGGTTGGGCTCTGGCGGCGCATGCGCGAGGAGTTGCAGATCCGCAACTGGCCGTTGATGTGGCCGCTCTTCGTGCTTTGGAGCGGCTTCTGGCTGGCCGGTCTTATGTGGCCCGAGGACGGCCATGACGGCATGACCGTCACAATCGTCGTCATGACCGTCACGGTGCTGGTCTCGACCTATGTGCCGGCCGCCCTCGAACGTATGGATCCCGTTCGCCTGCGCCGTCTGTTCGCTGCGCGCGACCTTTCTTCTGTGCTGCGCGACGCACCGATCTGGGTGGTCGGACATATCCTGGCTCTAGTCGGGGTCGTGATCTCGGTCGTCATGCTGCTCGGCATCGAGATGTCCGACGACAGTGCGCTCGCGGCCCTTGCCGAAGAGATCGACCTGCCGAGCCTCGCCGCGATGTCGCTGGTCTCGGCCTATTTCTTCGTGACTCGCGACCTGCTGCTTCTGATCTTCACCTGGCTCGGCAAGCGTCCGCGCCGCGCCTTCGCCACCTGGCTGATCTGGATGGCCCTGCTCTATAGCCTGATCCCGACCCTGGTGTCGCTCTCCGGCGGTTATCAGCTGCTGCCCGCCTTCGTGCCGATCTGGGACGTGCCCTTCGTCGACCTCGCCGTCCCGCCCGCGCTCTGGCCGCTGGGCGAGGTCGTCCTTGTCGGGCTGTTGCTGCGCTGGCGCTGGCGTCGCTTCAGGGCGTCGGCGGTGTCGGGGTAAGCCATGGGTGATCTCGCCGAACGCTGCCTCACGAACATCGCGGCGCGCGAGGGCGAGGTCAGAGCGTTTACCGAGACCGGATTTGATCCCGATCGCGTGACAGCGGATCTGGCCGCACTCGAAACCCGCTGGCCCGATCGCGACGATCGGCCGCCGTTGTTCGGCACCCCCGTTGGCGTCAAGGACATCATCCGCGTTGCGGATCGTGAGATCCGGTGTGGGTCCAGACTGCCGCCGGAACGTTTCGCGGGGCCGGAGGCTGCCGTGGTCACCAGGCTCAAGGCTGCCGGCGCGGTCGTCATGGGGATGACCGTGACGACCGAGTTCGCCGCCTGGGCACCGGGGCCGACACGCAATCCGCTGAACCTCGCCCACACCCCCGGCGGCTCATCGAGCGGCTCGGCGGCCGGCACCGGGGCCGGCTTCTTCGCTCTGGCCCTCGGAAGCCAGACAGCCGGCTCGGTCATTCGTCCGGCGGCGTTTTGCGGCGTGATCGGCGTCAAGGCGAGCTTCGGACGTATCGACCGCGAAGGCATGCTGCCCTATGCCGACAGTCTCGATCACCTGGGACTCTTCGCTGACAGCCTCGATCGCGCCGAGGCGGCGCTGTCGGTGATCTGCGACGGTTGGACCGGCCCGCCGTCCGCTGCTCCCCGACCCATGACGATCGGTGTGCCCGACGATGGCTTTCTGTCTCTCGTGGACGATGCGGGACAGGCGGTTTTCAGCGATACGCTCGATCGTGTCGCGTTCGCCGGCCACCATATCGTTGCTGCGCCCCTGTTTACGAACCACAGGGCTATCGCCGCCGCCGTCAGCGGCATCTCAAGCTACGAGATGTTGCCGTTGCACCGGCCTCTGGTCGCAGAGCACCGCGATCTCTATCGGGCCGAGACGCTCGCCGAGTTCGATGCCGGCATGGCGATGGGCGAGGGCGATTACCAACCGCTCCGCGCCTTCCAACGGCACGTCCGCGACGAGGTGGCGGCGCTCACCGATGACCTTGGTGTTGACCTCTGGCTGACACCCTCGGCCCGCGGACGCGCGCCTGAAGGGATCGGCGTTACGGGTGATCCCGCCATGAACGCGCCCTGGACCTTCGTCGGCTGGCCCGTCGTGACTCTGCCGTGCGCCTCCGATGGCGATGGACTCGCCTATGGGATGAGCGCAGTCGCCCGGCCCGGCCAGGACGAGCGGCTGCTCGCGGCATGTCGGGCGCTGGAGCCCGCCATCAGGCCCTGACGATCAGTAGCGCACCGGTGTGGCGTGCCAGCCTTCGTCGTGTTTCTGCCAGTACGCGCCGTGGATGCGCCGGCTCACGGCACGTAGTCGCCGTCGCACCAGGCGGCCCCGTCAGGCCAGATAGCGGTCACCGGATCCGCAGGTTTCTCGGCAGCTGCCATCATTTCCTCTCCAGGATCGGGCGAAATGATAGTCCCCGTCACGCGCCTTCGCTATGGTTGCGGCCATGGATGTGCACCGCTCGAAACGTGTTATCTTCGCGGCCCTCATCGGCAACTCGCTGATTGCGGTCACAAGGTTCACCGCGGCGGCTTGTACCGGTAGTTCCGCGATGCTCAGCGAGGGCGTGCATTCGCTGGTCGACAACGGAAACCAGGGCCTCATCCTCTACGGCCTGAAACGCTCGTTCAGGCCGGCGGCACCGGCCACACCGGCCACACCGGCCACACCGTCTGGGGCTCATTTCGGCAGGAAACCGACTATCCCGTGCCTTCGACCGGGGATCCGATGCTTGATCTCAGGGTCGTCGGCCTCGACGATCTCCTCGCCAGGGTGCGGGACTCCGGCGTCGAGGTTGGCGATGATATCGATGAACTGCCCTGTGGCCGCTTCGGTTGGTTCATCGACCCTGAAGGCAACAGGGTCGAACTCCGGGAACCGACCGAGACCGCACCATGTCAGGCCCAACCGCCGCACCTGGAGGATCAGACGTGTTCGCGTACGACTACGATCTCTTTGTCATCGGAGGCGGATCGGGCGGTGTGCGCGCCGCGCGCTTTTCCGCCGCTCTGGGCGCGCGTGTGGCAATCGCCGAGGAACGCTATTGGGGTGGAACCTGCGTCAACGTCGGCTGTGTGCCCAAGAAGCTCTTCAGTTACGCCGCGCACTACGCGGAAGACTTTCACGATGCACGGAACTTCGGCTGGACCGTGGGCGAGCCGAGCTTCGACTGGCCGACCTTGCGCGACAACAAGACTGCCGAGATCGAGCGCCTCAATGGCATCTACGACCGCATGCTGCGCGCCGCGGGCGTCGACCTTATGTGGGGGTGCGCCCGCGTGGTCGATCCCCACACCGTCGAGATCAACGGCGCGCGCCATTCGGCCGCCAACATCCTGATCGCCGTGGGCGGCTGGCCGCACGTGCCCGATATTCCGGGCAAGGAGCACGTCATCACCTCGAACGAGGCGTTCTTCCTCGAGGACCTGCCCAGGGAGATCGTGATTGTGGGCGGCGGCTACATCGCCGTCGAGTTCGCCGGTATCTTTCACGGGCTCGGTGTGAAGGTGACGCAGCTCTATCGCGGTCCGCACTTCCTGCGCGGCTTCGATGACGATATCCGCGAGCACCTTGCCGTCGAGATGCGCAAGAAGGGGATCGACCTCTGCTTCAACTGCAACATCGACATGATCGAGAAGACGGGTGATCGCCTGGTGGCCGACCTCGACGACGGCCGCCAGATCGAAACCGGGATGATCATGTATGCGACCGGTCGCTGCCCCGCCACGCGCGAGATCGGCCTCCAGGAGGCCGGCGTCACGCTCAACGAAAACGGGACCATCCCTGTCGATGACCGCTTCCGTTCGAACGTGCCCTCGATCCTGGCACTGGGTGATGTCCTCGGCCGCATCGAGTTGACGCCGGTCGCCACGACGGAAGGCATGGCGATCGCCAAGACACTGTTCGGCAGTGAAGCCACCACGGTCGACTACGACAACGTGCCCTCGGCCGTCTTCAGCCAGCCGCCGATCGGCACCGTGGGACTGACAGAGGCGCAGGCCCGGGAGATCCATCGCGACGATGTCGATGTCTATCTCTCGGAGTTTCGCCCGCTGAAGCACACGATTTCGCTCAACGAAGAACGCACGCTGATGAAGCTCGTCGTGGTGCGCAGCACGGATGTGGTCATCGGCGTCCACATGGTTGGACCCGAGGCAGGTGAGATGGTCCAGGGCTTTGCCGTTGCGTTGAAGGCCGGTGCGACCAAGGCCGTTTTCGATTCTACCGTTGGCATCCATCCCACCAGCGCCGAGGAGTTCGTCACCATGCGCGAGGTCACGCGCAGCGGTGCGAAGGAGGCTCATGAATAGGTTTCGTCAGGTCTTTCGCAGCACTTTCATGAGCGCCATGACGTGCTCAGCGCCGTGTCCGGTGTCGTCCGATTGCCTGCCTTAATGCCACGGTTTTACTGGAAAATCCGGGCTTCGGGCGGTATAGAGACCGGCTCCCCATCCTGGGGATAACTTTGGAGGCTTCACCGGCCTCCTGCCACCACACCAGGGACAGGGGCCGTGAGGACGGCTACCGGGAACGACAAGAGGACTGAGATCATGGCCGCAAAATGGACCCCGACAGCTTGGCGTGACCGACCCGTTCAGCAGGCTCCGTCCTACCCGGACGAGGTGGTCTTGAAGGAGGTCGAAGCCCAGCTTTCGACCGCCCCGCCGCTTGTGTTTGCGGGGGAAGTGCGCAGTTTGAAGCAATCGTTGGCCGACGTGGCCGAGGGCAAAGCCTTCCTGCTTCAGGGCGGGGACTGTGCCGAGAGCTTTGCCGAGTTTCACCCGGACAACATCCGCGACACCTTCAAGGTGCTGCTGCAGATGGCCGTCGTGCTGACGTTCGGCTCGGCCTGCCCAGTCGTGAAGGTTGGCCGCATGGCCGGGCAGTTTGCCAAGCCGCGTTCGTCTGACGTTGAAACGCAGGGCGACGCATCCTTGCCGAGCTACCGGGGCGACATCATCAACGGCATCGAGTTTGACGAACATGCCCGGACGCCGGACCCGCAGCGCATCCTGCGTGCCTACCATCAGGCCGCTTCGACGCTGAACCTGTTGCGGGCTTTCGCGCAAGGCGGGTTCGCCGACCTGCACCGGGTGTCAAGCTGGAACAACGCCTTCGTCGCCGACAACGCTCATGGCCGCCAGTACAGCGCAATGGCCGAACGCATTCATGAGTCGCTTGCCTTCATGGAAGCCTGCGGCTTGTCGCCCGACAACGTGCCGCAGATGCGGGAGACCGCGTTTTACACTTCGCACGAGGCGCTGTTGCTGAACTACGAACAGGCGATGACCCGCGTCGATTCGACAACCGGCGACTGGTACGACACCTCAGCCCACATGCTTTGGGTCGGCGACCGGACCCGCCAGCACGATCATGCACATGTCGAGTTTCTGCGCGGTGTGAAGAACCCCATCGGCATCAAGTGCGGGCCGTCGCTCGATGCGGAAGAACTGCTTCGTCTGATCGACATCCTGAACCCGGCCAACGAACCGGGCCGCATCACGCTGATCACGCGCATGGGTGTCGGCAGGGTCGAAGACGGGTTGTCGCCGTTGATCCGGGCCGTCACCCGCGAAGGGCGCAGCGTCGTGTGGTCCTGCGACCCCATGCACGGCAACACGATCAAGGCATCGACCGGGTTCAAGACCCGTCCGTTCGCCCGCATTCTGGCCGAGGTGAAGAGCTTCTTCGCGGTGCATCGCGCCGAAGGCACTCACGCGGGCGGTGTTCATTTCGAGATGACCGGGCAGAACGTGACCGAATGTCTGGGCGGTGCGCAGGCGATCAGCGACGAAGACCTCGCAAGCCGCTACCACACACATTGCGACCCGCGTCTCAATGCGAGCCAGGCGCTTGAACTCGCTTTCCTGATTGCCGAGCAGCTTCGTGACGAGCGCGGCGAAACGATCAAGGTGGCCGCGGCGCAGTAACGACATCAACCCCCACCCCGGCCCCTCCCGGTTCCGTGAGGACAGCATCCGTGAGGACAGCAAAGGAATGTCCGATGGCTGAGAGCGATCCGTCCCAGGGCAACGAGGCCTGGCCGCGCGAGGCCGATGTCGGGCTCTGGACCGACGTCTACCTCAACCGCACCAGGACCACGGTGGCGGCGTTCGGCGACTGCGAGGTGACCTACGCCGTCTTCATGCGCCGGCCCGTGGTCTGCGCGCCGCGCCTGCTGGTTGAGTGGGTCAATGCGATGGCGGCGACCCGTGGCGTCGAGATCGGCATCGAGCTGCAGTTCAACGAGGGCCAGTGGGTCGGCGCGGGCGAACCGATCGTTTACATCACCGGCCCATTCGTCGCGCTGGTCGATCTCGAAACGCTCTTCCTGCAGAAGCTGGGCCCGGCATGTGTCGCCGCCCACAACGCCTACACGATGTGCGTCGACCTGCCAGACACCGCATTCCTCGCCATGGATGCGCGTCACTGCGCCGGCACCGAGATGGCCGAGATGATGGCCTATGCTGCCTCTGTCGGTTCGGACCGCGCCCGGCGCAAGGCCAACGCCAGGGGCTTCATCGGTAACGCCACGGACGCCACCGCGCACTACTTCGGCAACGAGAAGGGGTTTGGCACCATGCCGCATGCCCTGATCGGCTATGCCGGGAGCACCGTACGCGCGGCCGAGATGTTCCGTCAGGCCAACCCGAATGTGCTGATGACCGTGCTGGTTGACTATTTCGGCCTCGAGATCACCGATGCGCTGGCCGTCTGCCGGCGCTTCCCCGATCTTGCAGCGGCGGGCGAACTCTCGGTCCGCCTCGACACCGGCGGCGGCCGTTTCATCGAGGGACTCGACCCGCCCGGCAGCTACGCCGTGCTCGAACGCAACGAGCCCGACGCCATCCGTGGTTATCGCTCGGAGACCGAACTGCGCTACCTGATCGGCACCGGCGTCTCGGCCGCGGGCATCTGGCACATGCGCGAACAGCTCGACAACGCCGGCTTCGACAAGGTGAAGATCGTCGCCTCGTCCGGCTTCGCGCCGGCGAAGTGCAAGGTCATGGCCGTCGCCAAGGCTCCCATCGACGTCATCGGCACCGGCAGCTATCTGCCCGACACCTGGTCGGAAACCTACGCCACCGCCGACATCGTCGCCTACGACGGCAACCCGCGCGTCAAGGTCGGAAGAGAGTTCCTGCTGAGGAGTTAGCTCCTTCGCGTTGCGTTGACGGGGCAATCGGCTAAAATCCGGCAAAAGAGTAGGTCGGACGATGCAACGCAACTACAACTTCGTGGTCGAACGCGACGCTCAGACTGGTCTTCTGGTCGGCTATGTTCCGGGTTGGCCCGGTGCGCATTCTCAAGGCGCTGGCATTGAAGAGCTGCGCGAGAACCTCAGAGAAGTCATAGCCATGCTCTTGGAGGATGGCAATCCTGAGCTGGGGTCCGAGTTCGTATCGGTTCAGGAAGTCGCCTTGGCCTGATCGTTGGGCAACATCCCTGTTCTCAAGCCATGTGAAGTCGTGTCTTTGCTCAAACGGCAAGGGTTCGTCTTGATCCGCCAACGGGGTTCTCACATGCAGTTTCGCCACGCCGACGGAAGGCAGACAACAGTCCCGTTTCACGCGGGGCGGGATATGTCGCCGGTCTTGTTGAGAAAGATCGCCCAAGACATCGGAATGTCGGCCGAAGCCTTGCTCGGTCGGTAGTCAACCTGCCTTCGCCACCGTCATGTAGATGTGGACGTAGTCCATGGCGTGGCCTTCGGGAGCCTCACGGACCATGGCTTCGTAGGTGTCGTAGAACGTGTCGATGAGGGTGTCGCGCTCCTCGTCGGAGCGGGAGGCATCGAGCGCGGCGCGGAAGGTGGCGGCACTCCACGAGCGCAGGGTGGGGATGTAGTCGCGCGCGAAGCGGGCGGCGTCGCCGTGCTCCCTGAATTCGGCGGCGAAGGGGCAGGGGACGACTCGGCTCTCGCAATGCTCGACCGCGAGTCCACTCATGCTGACGGGGTTGCCGCGGTCGTCGATCGGAGCGCGGAACTCCTGGGTGTTGCGGTAGTACTGGGGCAGGGTCATGCCTTGGTACTCGGCTTCGGTGATGGCACCGTCCGAGATCATGCCCTGCCAGATCAGGCTGAAGGTATTGAACATGTTCACGCCGCCAGTGTTGCCGAGGTAGCGGCCCTCGTCGTCAATACCGAAGTTCACCAGCACCAGACGCGCGCCCGGTGCCATCTCGACGGCCCGGCGCATCAGGATTGTCTCCCAGTCTTCGGCCGCCTGGACGTGGAAGTCGATCAGTTCGGCACCCTCGGCGCCCACCATGTGGACATGGCCCGTGATGTCGGTGGGCTTGCACGAAAGCCAGTGCATGGCGGTCGCCGAAAAGCCCAGGTCGAGCGTGCCGGCGGGCAGGATCGGGTCGTAGAACGACGTGGCCGAGGCCAGCACCTGCACGTTGCGATGTCGGCTGAGCCAGCTTTCCTTCCCGGTCAGCCCGTGCACCAGGCCGAAGATGGCATTGTAGTCGTTGCGCGGCTGGTCGGTATAGACGATCTGGACATCGCGCTCGGGGAAACGGTTGTGGATCAGACCGATCGCCTCGCCGATCATGTCGAACGAGGTGCCGGCGTCCGCCGTGCCCATGTCGCTCAGGGTGAAGGCCCGGTCCATGCGGTCGGGGATCTTTCCGATGGCGTCCCTGACCAGCGGCCATGCGCCGTCGATCACATCCTTGGCACCCTTGGTCGCGGTCGAATAGGCACCGCCGCCGACCATCGCCACATGGGTCTTGTTGCCGTCTGCTCTCATCGTCCACACCCGTCCCAAGCAGGCGAAGTATAACGGCCCTATCGCATCACACGTATCGCATCACATGTGTGAGCACTGCTACTCTTGCACGATTTCCGCAACGTGCGCCACGCTTGCCGCATGGCCGAATGCCTGACCGAAATCACCGCACGCCGCTTCTGTGGTCTGCATCCATATCGCGGCACACGCCGCCCTTTTCCTCCAGGGGCTCAGGCCGCGTGGCTGGACGGAGTTCCGCAAGGCCAACCAGTCGGTCGTCACCGCCAGTTCGGCCTGGCTTGTCCTGCTGGCCCTTTTATTGATCGTCTTTGTCGATCGTCATGGCCTTCCGGCATAGCTGTTCCTCCCGCGATTGACAGCCCCGGCGCGCCTGCCTACCTGTCCCTGGTGTTCAAGAGCCGCCGCAGCGGTGGGCACCGTTCATGACCGATACCCTCAGGATTGCCCTGGCCCAACTCAACCCCACGGTGGGTGCGGTCGAGGCCAATGCCGACAAGGTGCTGGCGGCCCGTGCCGATGCTGCCGCGCAGGGTGCCGATCTCATGGTGACGCCCGAGCTCGTGATCAACGGCTACCCGCCCGAGGACCTGGTCCTGCGGCCGGCGTTTCAGGAGCAGGTCGAGGCGGCGGTCGATCGCCTCGCACGGGCGACCGACGACGGCGGACTCGCTGTCCTTCTGGGGGCGACGCATCGCAGCAACGGCGCTCTCCACAATGCGGTCTATCTGCTCGACGGCGGCGTGGTGCGCCATGTTCGCCTGAAGTACGATCTGCCCAACTACGGTGTCTTCGACGAGAAGCGTGTCTTCAAGGCCGGCCCGTTGCCCGGACCCATTCCGTTCCGCGACGTCCGGCTCGGCGCGATGATCTGCGAGGACATGTGGACCGGCGAGGTGGCCGAGTGCCTTGAGGAAAACGGTGCCGAACTGCTCGTCGTGCCCAATGGATCGCCCTTCGACGTCGAGAACACCGAGCGACGCATGAACCAGGCGGTGGCGCGGGTTATCGAGACCGGGCTGCCGATGGTCTACGTCAACCAGGTTGGCGGTCAGGACGAACTGGTGTTCGACGGTGCTTCTTTCGTGCTCGATGCGGAGCGGAACCTGAAGGCGCAGCTTCCGGGCTGGCGCGAAGCGGTTGTGACGACGTCCTGGCATCGCACGGCGGACGGCTGGCGTTGCGATGACGCCGGCATCGCGCCGGAACTCGGGCGCTGGGAGACCATCTACCGCGCGCTTGTGACGGGTCTCGCCGATTACGTCGGCAAGAATGGGTTCCCGGGCGTTCTGATCGGCATGTCGGGCGGCATTGATTCGGCGCTGTCCGCTGCCGTTGCGACCGATGCCCTGGGGCCCGACAGGGTCCACTGTGTCATGATGCCCTCGCGCTATACGAGCCGGGAGAGCCTCGACGACGCCTCGGAGTGTTCGCGTCTTCTGGGCGTTCGCCATGACAGCGTCTCGATTGCGCCGGCTGTCGGTGCCTGTGATATCATGCTGAACGATCTCTTTGCCGGCTCCGATCCCAACGAGGCCGAGGAAAACATCCAGGCGCGCAGCCGTGGCATGATCCTGATGGCGCTCTCCAACAAGTTCGGTCACATGGTGCTCTCGACCGGCAACAAGTCCGAGATGTCGGTGGGCTACGCCACGCTCTACGGCGATATGTGCGGCGGCTACTCGGTGCTGAAGGATGTCTACAAGACGAGCGTCTACGCGCTCTCGAACTGGCGCAACCGGAACAGGCCCGACGGGCTGCTCGGCCCCGAGGGGCGTGTGATCCCGCAGAACATCGTTGACAAGGCACCCACCGCCGAGCTCAGGGACAACCAGACCGACCGGGACAGCCTGCCGCCCTATGACACGCTGGACGATATCCTCCACGGCATGGTCGAGAAGGAAGAGACCCTCAGCCGGATTTGCGACCGCGGTCACGACCGGGTCCTGGTTGAGCGTATCCGGGGCCTTCTGATGCGTGCGGAGTACAAACGGCGCCAGGCCCCGCCGGGTGTCAAGATCTCGCCCAGGGCCTTCGGCCGCGATCGCCGCTACCCCATCACCAACCGCTTCCGCAGCTGACCGTGCTTGTCGTGTCATCCCGGACAAGGAAGCGGAGCGAGCGCGATCCGCGACCTCGACAGGCCGTCGCTTGCCCCTTGAGGTCCAGGGTCTCCCTCTGGTCGCCCGGGATGAAACATGGGGACGAGGTTCCATGAAACCCGTCGTCACCCGGTTTGCGCCGAGCCCTACGGGCCGTCTGCATGTCGGCAACGTGAAGACTGCGCTGTTCAACTGGCTGGCTGCGCGCCAGGCGGGTGGCACGTTCATTCTGCGGCTCGACGACACGGATCGGGAGCGTTCCACCGAAGCCTTCGCGCAGGGCATCCGCGATGACATGGCCTGGCTCGGCCTCGACTGGGACGGGGAGGAGAAGCAATCGGACCGCTTCGCCCGCTACGAGGCTGCGCGGGCCGGGCTGGCCGCATCGGGTCGCCTTTATCCCTGCTACGAGACACCTCAGGAGCTTGAGACCCAGCGCAACTTGCAGAAGGTGCGAGGCCTGCCGCCGGTTTACGACCGCTCGGCGCTCAGGCTGTCAGCCGACGAGATGATGTCCCTGAAGGCAGAGGGGCGGCAGCCCCACTGGCGTTTTCGCCTCGGCGACGAGACCGTCGCTTACGACGACCTGATCCGCGGCGCTGTGACGTTCGATCCCGGCCATGTGAGCGATCCCGTGCTGGTGCGCGAGGACGGCGCGCCGACTTATACGCTGGCGTCTGTGGTGGACGACATCGACATGGGCGTGACGCTCGTCATTCGTGGTGAGGACCATGTTGCCAACACGGCGGTCCAGATCGAACTGACCCGGGCCCTGGGCGGGGCGGTGCCGGATTACGCGCATCATCCGCTTCTGACATCGGCTACGGGCAACGGTCTTTCCAAGCGCAAGGGCGGCGGCGCGGTTGGCGATCTGCGCGAGGACGGGGTCGAAGCGATGGCCGTGACGAGTTTTCTGGCGCGGCTTGGGACCTCCGATGCGATCGAGCCGATATACGCCATGGCCGACCTGGCGAACGGCTTTGCCTTCGGGAAGATCTCGCGCAATCCGCCACGCTACGATCCCGACGAGGTGCTGGCCTTGAATCGCAAGTGGCTTCATGGCGCGCCCTACGATGCGGTGGCCGCGGAACTGCCGGGCATCGACGCAGTGTTCTGGGAGATCGTGCGCGGGAATCTCGATCGGGCTTCCGACGCCATGGACTGGTGGCGGATATGCCATGAGACGATCGGGCCCGGAAGCCGGGACGCGACGTTCTGTGCGCAGGCTGCCGGACTGCTCCCTCCGGAACCCTGGGATTCGGCAACCTGGAAGGCCTGGACCGATGCCGTGAAGGCGGAGACGGGACGCAAGGGCAGGGATCTGTTCCATCCCCTGCGCCTCGCGCTGACGGGCCGCGAACATGGGCCGGAGCTGGCGGCGCTGCTTCCCGTGATCGGCCGCGAACGTGTGCTGACGCGTCTGGGCGGTCAGGTGCGTTGCCTCGATCGGGCAATGGAGCTATAGAGCGCGATATGGAACAACGGACGCCTCGATGTTGTGGAGCCTGCGGGCGAGTTATCGCCTGACCGTGCCTGCTGCCCTGCCGGCGCGGTGATGTGTCCCAATCCTTGCTCCGGAGTCTGTTCCATGTCCTTCCATGCCCATAACACGCTGACGCGCCAGAAAGAGCGGCTTGAACCCATTGAGCCCGGCAAGGTCGGGTTCTACGTCTGCGGCCCCACGGTCTATGACCTGATTCATCTGGGCAACGCCCGCCCGCTCGTCGTCTTCGACGTTCTTTTCCGTCTCCTCAACCATCGCTACGGTGAGGAAAATGTCAAATATGTTCGTAATATCACAGATATCGACGATAAGATTAATGCTGCAGCTCAAGAGCGCGCCATCGCGATCAGCGAGCTGACGGCAATGACGATCGAGCGTTTCCACGAAGATACGGTTGCGCTGGGCTGCCTGGAACCGAGTGAGGAACCACGGGCCACGGCTCATATCCCGGAGATGATCGCGCTGATCGAACGGCTGATCGGGCAGGGCCATGCCTATGCCGCGGAAGGCCACGTGCTGTTCGATGTGCCGTCCTATGCGGCCTACGGGCGCTTGTCGGGCAACAGCCGGGACGAGATCGTCGCTGGCGCGCGTATCGAGGTCGCGCCTTACAAGAAGGATGCGGCCGACTTCGTGCTCTGGAAGCCCTCGACCGGCGAGCTGCCGGGTTGGGACAGCCCCTGGGGCTACGGGCGGCCCGGCTGGCACCTTGAGTGCTCGGCCATGAGCGAGAAGCATCTGGGTCGTTGCTTCGATATCCACGGCGGTGGGCGCGACCTGATCTTTCCGCACCATGAGAACGAGATCGCCCAGACCTGCGCCGCCCACGCCGATGCCGGCTTCGCGACGATCTGGATGCACAACGGCTTCCTCTCGGTCGAGGGGGAGAAGATGTCGAAGTCGCTCGGCAACTTCTACACGGTACGCGCGTTGCTGGACGACTGGCCGGGTGAGGCGCTGCGTTTCGCGCTGCTCTCCGCGCAGTATCGCCAGCCGCTCGACTTCACCTTCGACCTTCTGAGGCAGGCCAGGGCCACGCTCGACCGCTTCTACAACGCGATCGGCGAGGCCGGTGATCCCGAGCACGGCGAGATTCCGGCCGATGTGCTCTCGGCGCTCGACGATGACCTCAACACGCCCCTGGCGGTGGCCGCGATGCACAGGCTTGCCGACCGCGTCTTCCAGGGCGATCGCACAGCCGCGGCGTCGCTGCGTGGTGCCGGTGCGGTGCTGGGTCTGCTCCAGGCACCGTCGCAGGCCTGGTTCCAAGGCGGTGACGGCAACGAGGCGTCCGAAATCGAAGGACTCATCGAGACCCGAAAGGCGGCGCGTGCCAACAGGGATTTCGCGGCAGCCGACCGGATTCGGGACGATCTCAAGGCACGCGGGATCGAACTGAAGGACGGGCCGGAGGGTACGACCTGGAGACGCGTCTGATGGCCGATCGCGTTTATCTCTTCGATACCACGTTGCGCGACGGCGCCCAGACCCAGGGCGTCGACTTCAATGTCGCGGAAAAGGCCGAGATCGCGCACGCGCTGGACGAACTGGGCGTCGACTACGTCGAAGGCGGCTGGCCGGGCGCGAATCCGACCGACGATGCTTTCTTCGGCAGCGCCCCGGCGCTCCAGCGCGCGGCCTTCACGGCCTTCGGGATGACCCGCCGTCCCGGTCGCAGCGTCAGGAACGATCCCGGTCTCCAGGCGGTCGTCTCGGCCTCTGCCCAGGCGGTCTGTCTGGTCGGCAAGGCCTGGGACTTCCACGTCGACCTGGCACTGGAAATCTCCAAAGACGAGAACGTCGCGATGATCGCCGACTCGATTGCGCACGCCGTGGCGCGGGGGCGCGAGGCGATGTTCGACGCCGAACATTTCTTCGACGGCTACAAGTCCGACCCTGACTTCACTGTCGCCTGCATCGAGGCGGCGCTCGAGGCGGGTGCCCGTTGGGCCGTGCTGTGCGACACGAACGGCGGCACACTGCCGGGCGAGGTGGGAGACATTGTCGCCGCCGTTGCCGCCAGGGTCGGCGGCGACCGACTCGGCATTCACGCCCACAACGATACGGGCAATGCCGTGGCGAACAGTCTGGTCGCAGTCGAAGCGGGTGTGCGCCAGGTGCAGGGAACACTCAATGGCTTGGGCGAACGCTGCGGCAATGCCAACCTGGTCTCGCTGATCCCGACGCTCAAGCTGAAGTCCGGCTACGAGATCGGGGTGAGCGACAAGGATCTCGTGCACCTGGCCCATGCGTCCCGCCTGCTTGACGCGCTGCTCAACCGTGCGCCCGACAGGCACGCGCCCTATGTCGGCAGCGCAGCCTTTGCCCACAAGGGCGGCCTCCACGTTTCGGCCGTGATGAAAGACCCCCGGACCTACGAGCACGTGCCGCCCGAAACCGTCGGCAACCGCCGCCACATCGTGGTCTCCGACCAGTCCGGGCGGGCCAATATGCTGGTGCGTCTGAGCGAAGCGGGCATGGAGGTCGATCCCGATCACCCCAGGCTTCCGCGCCTGGTCGAGGAGGTAAAGGCCCGCGAGTTCGAGGGTTACAGCTATGACGGTGCCGAAGCGAGCTTCGAGCTCCTGGCCCGGCGCATTCTGGGCACGGTGCCGACCTACTTCGAGGTCGAGAGCTTCCGCGTGCAGGTCGAGCGCCGGCACAACGCGCTGGGCAAGCTGGTCACCGTCTCGGAGGCGACGGTCAAGCTGATTGTCGATGGCCACCGGCTTCTGTCGGTCGCGGAAGGCAACGGCCCGGTGGATGCGCTCAACCACGCACTCGCCAAGGATCTCGGCAAATACGCCGACGCTCTCGGGAACTGGCGGCTGGTCGACTACAAGGTGCGCATCATCTCGCCCCAGGCCGGTACGGGGGCCATCACCCGCGTCCTGATCGAAAGCACCGACGACAGCGGCGCAACGTGGAACACGGTCGGCGTCTCGGCCAACATCATCGACGCCTCGTTCCAGGCTCTGGTCGATTCGATTACCTGCAAACTCATGCGCACCGACGCGCCTGCGTGATGCCGTGACCGCACCCGCGATCATCCTCGTGCGACCGCAGATGGGGGAGAACATCGGGGCGGCGGCGCGGGCGATGGCGAACTTCGGACTCACGGACCTGCGCATCGTTGCGCCCCGCGACGGCTGGCCCAACCCGGCTGCCGAGGCCATGGCGGCGGGCGGTCTTGCGATCGTGCAGGATGCATCGCTGCACGACACGACGACCGAGGCGGTCGCCGGACTCCATCATGTCTGGGCGACGACGGCACGCAGCCGCGACATGCTCAAGCCCGAGGTCACGCCTGAACGCGCGGCGGTCGACCTTCACGCCGCGCCGGCGGGCGAGATCTGCGGCGTGCTGTTCGGGCCGGAACGGACCGGCCTCGACAATGACGAGGTTGCGCTGGCCGACGCCATCCTCCAGGTTCCGACGGTGCCCGACAATGCCTCGATCAACCTGGCGCAGTGTGTCCTGCTGATCGGCTACGAGTGGTTCAAGGCGCAGGACGAGGTGCTGGATTCAGCCGTTCCGTCAGGCAAGACATGGCCTGCGACCAGGGAGGAACTCGAAGGCTTTTTTGATCACCTGATCGGAGAGCTCGACAGATGCGGCTTCCTGCGCAACGAGCAGCATCGGCCAATCATGGTGCGCAACATCCGCAACATGTTCCTGCGCGCGGGCCTGTTCGGGCAGGAGGTGCGCACACTGCGCGGGATCGTGAGCTGTCTGACGAGTGGCCGGAAACCCCTGCCAACCAAGGATGAGCGATGAGGCCCGCAGCCCGTTGCTGGCCGTTCCCCGCCGTTCGGCGCACGGCCTTCGCCTGCCGTGAGGCTGTCACTGCGCCGTTATTCGCTCCGACATGGCCCCGCCCCCTGCAAAGGTGCCCCCCTGCAAGGCGCCCCCCTGCAAGGCATTTGACAACGGCGGTTCGCTTCATTACAACCCCGCGGCGCTCCGGAGACGGAGCGCGATCCGTTTTCTCTAAACGCATGCCCTCTAAACGAATGCCGAGGATCGATGACCAAGCGTCTGTCGTCGAAGTACAAGATTTGCCGCCGCTACGGTGAGAACCTCTGGGGCCGCCCGAAGCGCTTCCTGACGAACCGTCTGTATGCGCCTGGCGAGCACGGTCAGAGCCGTCGCCGCAAGCCGACTGACTACGGCACGCAGCTCGCTGCCAAGCAGAAGCTCAAGGGCTACTACGGCAACATGACCGAGAAGCAGTTCCGACGGAACTACGAGGAAGCCTACAAGCGCCGGGGCGACACCATCGAGAACATGATCGGCCTGCTTGAGCGTCGTCTCGACATGGTTATCTACCGCATGAAGTTCGTGCCCACGGTCTTCGCTGCGCGCCAGTTCGTGAACCATGGCCATGTCCGTGTGAACGGCCAGAAGGTCAACATCCCGAGCTTCCGCGTGAGTCCTGAGGATGTCATCGCGATCAAGGACAGTTCGCGCGAGCTCCGGCTGGTTCTCGAAGCGGTTGCCTCGGCTGAACGCGACGTGCCGGATTACATGGAGGTCGATTTCGACAGCATGAAGGGCACCTATCGTCGTGTGCCGACGTTTGTCGAAGTGCCTTATCCGGTGCAGATGGAACCGAACCTGGTGGTCGAGTACTACTCGAAGGCCTGAACGAAAATCCGATGGGATCGTTTTTTATCGGATTACGCAGGATTCTGTCGGATTGGATCGGATGGGGCAGGGAGCGAGGCGATGGCCAGGCGCCTGTCAGATTTCACCACACTCACGTTCGACTGCTACGGCACCCTGATCGATTGGGAAAGCGGCATCTGGGATGCCATGCAGCCGCTGATTGCCGCGTCGGGGCGCTGCGACATCACGCGGCAGGACGGCCTTCTGGCCTTTGCAGAGCTGGAGAGCGCGCAGCAGGCGGCAACGCCCGATATGCTCTATCCGGAGCTCCTGAGACATGTGCACCGTGGGCTGGCGAAGCGCTTCGATCTCGCGACGACCGACGACAGGGATAGGGTGTTCGGCGCGTCGGTGCCGCACTGGCCGGCCTTTCCGGACACTGCCGATGCGCTGCGCGTGCTGAAGAGACATTTCAGGCTTGTCATCCTGTCCAATGTCCACATCGACGGTTTCGCGGCCTCCAACCGCAAGCTGGGTGTCAGCTTCGATGCGATCGTCACGGCCCAGGATATTGGCAGCTACAAGCCGAACCCGCGCAATTTCGAGGTCATGCTCGAAAGATTGGCGAACCGGGGCATCGGTGCCGGTGACATCCTCCACACCGCACAGAGCCTGTTCCACGACCATGTGCCCGCCACCGGGGCGGGGCTTGCCAGGGCCTGGATCGACCGCCGGGGCCTGTCGGACGGTGGCGCATGGGGTGCAACGGCGATCGTGGAGGAGCGACCGGAGGTCGATTTCCTCTTCCCGACCATGGCTGCCATGGCCGCAGCCGTCGTGGCCGGGAACTGACTCCCGGTCGCGGAACGCCAGCGACCGGAACGGGAATGGCTCGCGATCAGGTTGCGGGGATCAGGTCGTGGGGGTCAGGTTGCGGGGTTGGGGGCGATGCCCTGGTTTTCGAGGTACTCGGAGAGTTCGCCGGATGTGTACATCTCTTTCATGATGTCGCAGCCGCCCACAAACTCGCCCTTCACGTAGAGCTGGGGAATGGTCGGCCAGTCGCTGTAGGCCTTGATGCCATCGCGGATCGCCGGATCGTCGAGCACGTTGATGCCCTTGAAGCGGGTGCCCAGGTGGCTCAGGATCTGGACCGAAGCCGCCGAGAAGCCGCACATCGGGAAGACGGGCGTGCCCTTCATGAAGAGGACGACATCGTTGCCCTGAAGTTCCTTATCGATACGCTGCCTGGTGCCGTCATCGAGCGTCATGTCTGGTGCCCTCCCGTGGGCGTCGTGAGGTTGGTCCGGGTCAGGTTGCTGTCCCGGGGGGAAGGTGTCCCGGGGGCCGGTGTTCTGGTGGTCAGCGCAAGGGCATGGAGATCGCCGCCCATCCTGCCCTTGAGCGCCTGATAGACGGCCTGATGCTGCTGCACCCGGCTCTTGCCCTCGAAGGCATGCGACGTGACGGTGGCGGCATAATGGTCGCCGTCGCCCCTCAGGTCCTCGATCTCGATTGCGGCGTCGGGGAACGCTTCCCTGATCATGGCCTTGATCTCGGCCGCGCTCATTGCCATGACGTCCTCCGTTGGGTCCTCTGTGGCGTCCTCCGCCGTCGTTCAGGAGCCGCCTGCCATGTAGGCCGGCAGCCAACCCTCGTGTCTGTCGCGAATGGTTGCCAGCGATATGGGCGGGCCGGCGTCCACTGTCAATGTCCTGCCGCCCGTCACACCGAGGATGACGGCCGAAATTCCCGCTTGCCCGGCCTTTTTGACGATATCGGAGCCGTCACCGTCGACCGCGATGAGATAACGCGCCTGATCCTCGCCGAACCAGAAGGCATGGGCGGCGGGCGCGCCGTCCGGGCTGTTGGCGTCGAGACCGATGCCCGATGCCAGGGCCATTTCGGTCAGGGCCACGAGCAGGCCGCCGTCGGAAACATCGTGGCATGTCGTCACGTCGCCACCGGAAATCAGGCCGCGCACGAAATCGCCGTTGCGGCGTTCGGTTTCGAGGTCGACCGGGGGCGGCGCGCCGTCCTCGCGGTCGGCGAGCTCGCGCAGGTAAAGGCTGGAACCCAGATGGCCCGCGGTTTCGCCGATCAGGACGATGGCCTGGTTCGCGCCGCCGAAGCCGATGCGGGCCATGCGGTCGAGATCGTCGATCAGGCCGATTGCGCCGATTGCCGGCGTCGGCTGCACGGCCTTGCCGTCGGTTTCGTTGTAGAACGAGACGTTGCCCGAGACGATCGGCATCGCCAGCGCGCGGCAGGCCTCGCCCAGGCCCCTGATGGCGCCCACGAAGCTTCCCATCACGTCGGACCGTTCGGGATTGCCGAAGTTCAGGCAGTCGGTCGCCGCCAGGGGGCGGGCACCGGTCGCCGTGAGATTGCGGAAGGCCTCGGCCACGGCCTGTCTGCCGCCCGCGACCGGATCGGCTTCGCAGTAGCGCGGTGTGCAGTCGGTCGTGACGGCAAGGCCCTTGCCGGTCGCGCCCGGCAGCGCGACAACGGCGGCATCGCCGCCGGGGCGCTCCACGGTGCGGCCCATGACCAGATGGTCGTATTGCTCCCAGATCCAGCGGCGCGAGCAGAGGTCGGGCGCGCCGACCAGCGCAAGCAGGGCCTCTTCGGTGGGAAGCGGGGGCGGGATGTCGTCGGGTGACAGCACCGGGCGCGGCGGCGTCTCCGTCCATGGCCGGTTGTGGATCGGTGCCTCGTCGCTCAGGGGTTTGACCGGAAGGTCGGCCTCGATCGCGCCGTCCTTGCGCACGATCAGGCGGCCGGTGTCGGTGATATGGCCGACGACCGCGAAATCGAGCTCCCATTTCCCGAAGATCGCACGGGCGCGGTCCTCCGCCTCGGGCCTGATCACCATGAGCATACGTTCCTGGCTTTCGCTCAGCATCAGTTCACAGGCCGTCATGCCCTCTTCGCGCCGGGGCACGGCATCGAGGTCGAGGTCCATGCCGGCATTGCCCTTGTCGGCCATTTCGACCGACGAGCAGGTGAGGCCTGCGGCCCCCATGTCCTGGATGCCGACGATCGAATCCGTCGTCATCAGCTCCAGGCAGGCTTCGAGCAGCAGTTTTTCGGTGAAGGGATCGCCGACCTGCACCGTGGGCCGCTTCTCCCCGCTGTCCCCGCTGAACGCGGCCGAGGCCATGCTGGCACCGTGGATGCCGTCGCGCCCGGTTTTCGAGCCGACATAGATCACCGGTGCGCCGACCGTGCCGGCGGCGGCATGGAAGATGCGGTCGGCGGGGGCGAGGCCGACACACATGGCGTTGACCAGGTTGTTGCCGTTGCAACTGCGGTGGAAGGTTGTCTCACCGCCCACGGTCGGCACGCCCATGCAATTGCCGTAAGCGCCGATACCGCCGACCGCGCCGGCCACCAGATAGCGGGTCCGGGGGTGGTCGGGTTCGCCGAAGCGCAGCATGTTCAGGTTGGCGATGGGGCGCGCGCCCATGGTGAAGACGTCGCGCATGATGCCGCCGACGCCGGTCGCGGCTCCCTGGTACGGCTCGATGAAGCTCGGGTGGTTGTGGCTCTCCATCTTGAAGACGGCGGCCTGACCGTCGCCGATATCGACCACGCCGGCGTTCTCGCCGGGCCCGCAGATCACCCAGGGGGCTTCGGTCGGCAGCGCCTTCAGCCAGAGCCGGCTCGACTTGTAGGAACAATGTTCGTTCCACATGGCCGAAAAGATGCCGAGTTCGGTGATGTTCGGCTCGCGCCCGACGATCTCCAGAATCCTGGCGTATTCGTCTGCCGTCAGGCCGTGTTCGGCGACGATGTCCGGCGTGATCATGGGTTCCTGTGCGGGTTCGGTGCCTGCGGGCTGTGTGCTTGCGGGTTGCGTGCTCACGAGAGCGCCTCCACGATGCCATGGAACAGGGGGACGGCATCAAGGCTCTGCTGGCGCGGGCCGGTGGCGTCCTCGGGGTGGGGCATCATGCCGAGGACGTTGCCGGCCCGGTTGACGATGCCCGCGATGTCGGCGGTGCTGCCGTTGGGGTTGGCGCGTTCGTCCGGTTCGCCGGGGCCGGCGACGTATCGGAAGGCGATACGGCCGTCGCCCTCGAGCCGCTTCAGCATCTCGTCGGCGGCAAAATAGTTGCCGTCGCCATGGGCCACGGGCACGCGGATCACATCGCCCTCGGCGAGCCTGCCGGTCAGGGGGCGGTGCCTGTTCTCAAGCCGCAGGTGCACATCGCGGCAGACGAAGCGCAGGCTGGCGTTCCTGAGCAGCGCGCCCGGCAGCAGCCCGGTCTCGATCAGCGTCTGAAAGCCGTTGCAGACGCCAAGGGTCGGCGTGCCTGCCCTGGCCTTCGCAACGATGTCCTTCATGACCGGCGAATGTGCTGCCATGGCCCCGCAGCGCAGGTAGTCGCCATGGGAGAACCCGCCCGGCAGGACGATCAGATCGCAATCGGGCACGCCGGTATCGCCATGCCAGACCGTTTCGGTCGCGGCCCCGGCGCGCGCAAGCGCATCCTTCATGTCGGTGTCGCGGTTCGTGCCGGGAAACAGAACGATGGCGGCTTTCATGGAGAGGGAGAGGCCTCCGGCAGGATCAAGGGCACGGGCGGGCGAATGGTGTGGGCATGGGTGGGGGCGGGGGCGGGGTGTCGATTTACTGCTCGTCCGACGATGGGAGTGGAGGCAGCCCCAGTTGTTCCAGAAACGCATTGTGCCTCGCCGTCGATTCCCGGATCTGACGTTCGATCCCGACCAGTTCCTTGTGTGTGGCGGAAAGATCGATGTCGGGTTCCGGCTCGATGGTGCTGACATAGCGCGAAATGTTGAGGTTGTGGTCGTTGCGCCCGATCTCGTCCATGCCGACACGTCTGGCATAACGCTCGATGTTGTCGGGTCGCTGTCGATAGGTTTCGACGATCCTCTCGATATGCGCGTCGGAAAGGTGGTTCTGCCGCTTGCCCTTCTCGAAGTCCTCACATGCATTGATGAACAGGACATCGTTCGATTTCCTGCATTTCTTCAGGACGAGGATGCAGACCGGGATACCGGTCGAGTAGAAAAGGTTCGGGGCAAGGCCGATCACCGTGTCGATATGTCCGTCCTCAAGGAGTTTCTTGCGTATTCCGGCCTCGGCACCGCCGCGAAACAGCACGCCATGGGGGAGGATGATTGCCATGACACCGTCGTTCTTCAGGTAGTGGAACCCGTGCAGCAGGAAGGCGAAATCCGCTGCCGATTTCGGGGCCAGACCGTAGTCCCTGAAGCGCATGTCCTCGCCCAGGGCCTCATCCGGGTCCCAGCGGTAGCTGAATGGCGGGTTGGCAATCACGGCGTCGAAGCAGGGTTTTTTCGCCGGGTTCATCTCGCGCAGCATGGCCCAGTCGTTGGTCAGCGTGTCGCCATGGTGGATCTCGAATTCCGTGTCCTTCACCCCGTGCAGCAGCATGTTCATGCGCGCCAGGTTGTATGTGGTGATGTTCTTCTCCTGGCCGAGGATCCTGCCGATAGCGTTCGGCCCCATGCGCTTGCGCACATTCAGCAGAAGCGAGCCTGAACCGCAGGCAAAGTCCATGACGCTGTCGAGGCGGCCCCGCTTGTCGGTCTCCGGTTCCTGGCTGTCGAGCATGACAATTGCCGAGAGGATGTCCGATATGCGTTGCGGCGTATAGAACTCGCCCGCCTTCTTGCCCGATCCGGCAGCAAACTGGCCGATCAGGTATTCGTAGGCGTCGCCGAGTGTATCGCTGTCCCCGGAAAACGCCTCAAGGCCCTCGGCTATCCTCGTTACGATCGTGCAGAGCTTCGCGTTCCGGTCCTCATATGTCTTGCCGAGTTTTTCGGATTCGAGATTGATTTCCGAGAACAGCCCGGAAAACGCGCTCCCGAACGATTCCTGCTCGATATGGCTGAAACCCTGCCGGAGCGTGTTGAGCAGTTCGTCGTCCCGGGTGTGGGCCATGTGGGCGATGCTGTCCCAGAGATAGTCCGGGCCGATGACGTAATGCACCTTGAGGCGCATCTGCTTCTCGAACGCCGCCACGTCATCGGGGTTCCGATTGTACCAGATGGAAAGGGGGCCAGATGGAAAGGGGGGCCGTCCTTCGGCACCGTTTGCCTCGGGTTCCGGGTAGCCGCGGCGGAGTTCCTTCCTTGCGGCCTGTTCGTAGTTGTCCGAGAGGAAGCGAAGGAACAGGAAGGCCAGCATGTAGTCGCGGAAGTCGTCCGCGTCCATCGCACCGCGGAGTTGGTCGGCAATGGCCCAGAGTGTTTTGCCAAGCTGTTCCCGGCCAAGCTGTTCCCGGTCTTGCCCTGTCATGATCCATCCTTCGTTTCAGTCATCGGTTCCATCATCGGTTCAGGCATCGTTTCAGGCGCGACCGGTTCGGGAGTTCTTTTGTCTTGCTCATGTATCACTGCCCTTCCACAGATGGAAAGAGCTGTTGCATCAGCCCCTGTTTGTGCTGTCGCAGGGCGTCGAGCCTGCGGTCCTGTGCCGCGATCAGGTTATCCAGCGAGCCAAGGCAGTCGGCAATCTTTTGTTATTCTGCTTGGGACGGAACATAGATTGAGCTGTCCAAAAACGTCTCGACATGGATGCGCTTCGCCTTCCTGCCACCGTCCGCGATCTCGCCCCGGGTCCTGTAAAATTCCTCACGCTTAACGTATTCCAACAGGAAATTTGCGTTAAGCGTAGGAGAGATGTCGAAGCACGGAAGATCAGTTGTTGATTCGAATCCATCCAGATACTCCGGAATGATACCAAAAGCCTGGTTGAGAAAGTCAAGCTTGCTGTAAATAAATTGTCCGGCTTGTCGACGGTAGTACTGTGTGTTTGCACTTCCTTGAATATTTTCATACTTTTCAATTACGCCTTTACCCCACAATTTCACTGTAAGCTTCTTTGCTTCGTCTCCTCCACGGCCCTTGACGCGGCTTTCGCTCAGATACTGATTCATCAACCGGCGATGCCAATCAGTCACATCCCGAAACTCCGGAAACCGCAGCTTTGGCACGGTTTCGCCGGGCTGTGGAAAGAGCTGTTGCATCAGCCCCTGTTTGTGCTGCCGCAGGGTGTCGCGCGTGCGGCCCTGCGCCGCGATCAGGTCGTCCAGCGAGCCAAGGCAGTCGGCAATCTTTTGTTGTTCTACAGGATGCGGTACTCCGAGCGGATACAGCTTGATTTGTTTAATGTCGCCTCGCGGCATCTTGACGCCCTTAGCCCCTGCCATAACGTAGTCTATGAAGGCTTCGCTCATTAGAAGTGCGGCCAGATAGCTGTCAACAATGCCAGATTTGCTGCGCAAAACAATTATATCATTGGATGCGCCGCCACTCCTCGTTGCTCGCCATATCTTTTTCATATATGGTCGAATGTTGGATATCAGCAAATCGTTCATACGGAAGCTAGTTATTGACCCTGACGCCGGAAAACTTGATGGTGGAGCAATGCCAGAGAAGTCAGGCAGCATGTTCTCCGTACTGACATATTCTCCTTTGGAAATCTGACCAATCGAAACACGATTGCTCACGAAGTGAGCGGCGTTTGAGAGTTGCTTCACCCCCCACGCCCCCGCGTCCCGAAACTCCGGAAACCGCAGCTTCGGCACCGGGTGCCGAGGCTTTTCGGTCGTTATCGCTCGCCCCCGTTCTCATAGTGACTGAGACCCGCGATATCGCGGCCTTCGGCCCGCTTGTGCAGAAGCGGAATGAGGTCGGCCATGAGAGCAAGCTCCCGGTCACAGCGCGCGCGCCAGCCGAGCCCGAGCTGTTCCATCAGGTCGGTCAGGGCTTCGCCGTCGAAGATCATGCGCTGAAGGATGGTCTCGACAAAGCCTGCGAGCGATTCAACCGTCAGACCGTGCCTATGCGCAAGGTTGTCGATCTCCCCGGCCTGCCTGTCCTTCCTGAACTGCCGATAGCCGGCGCGTATCGCCTCTTCATCGAGGCCTTCGCCTTGCTTGAGCGTATGGACATAGGCGGTGATATCGTCCCGCTCGTTCAGGAACCTGGCGTCAGAGTGAACAAGGGCGATCAACTGCTCGCGGGTGATTTCGACCTGCCCGGGATCCTGGCCGGAGTATCTGGCGATCAGCTCCATGATGTAGTCATAATCGATGTCAGCGGAGGCGAACAGAACGAGCTCGAGATCGAGCTGATCGAGCTCGGGGTCGGTCGGTTGGTTGTCCTTGCCCGGTTTGCCCCGCTGTTCCTTCAGGCGCCGGGCGGTTTCGAGATAGGCACCGCGGAAGGCTCTGTTATCGTCCGTTGACAGTATGCGCTCGATCTCCTCGCGCTGATCCTCGTCAATATCCGTGTACTGGTCGAGCTGGGTCTTGAGGCGCTGGACTTCCTTGTAGTGATTGATGAACCCGGCGCGGGCGGCGTCGCCCCTCAACCGGCTGACCTGATCGGGCCTTGCCTCGAGGCCTTGCGATGTCATGAACGCGCCGAGATCGGAAACGGCCCTGGCGAATCTCCCGATGACTTCGGGTGCCTTGTCGACGAGCCAGATTTCGCGGGCCCGCCCGGATTGGGCACCGGAAAACAGCGCAATGGCGTCGTCGACATTCTGCTGCTGCCCGCGGAAGTCGATGATATGGCCATAGGGCTTGGTTGCGTTGAGAATGCGGTTGGTGCGGGAAAAGGCCTGGATCAGGCCGTGATGCCTCAGATTCTTGTCGACATAGAGCGTGTTGAGAAATCTTGCGTCGAAACCGGTCAGCAGCATATCGACAACGATGGTGATATCGATCTTTTCCGCGCCTTTCCCTGGCAGATCGGCGTTGGGAAACTCCTGATCCTTGATGCGCTGCTGGATATCCTGATAGTAGCGATCGAAATCATGGATGTCGTGGGCCGTGCCATATTGACGGTTGTAGGCCTCGATGATCGCCTTGAGCGCCGCTTTCTTGCCCTCCGGATCGTGCCGGTTGTCCTCTTTCTCCTGCGGCAGGTCCTCCTGGATCTGCCGGACATCCCTGTCGCCCTCGGCGGGCGGCGAAAAGACGGTGGCAATCCTGAGCGGGACAAATCCGGGGTCGGCTTTGGGGTCGGCGGCCTGACGTTCCGCCTGAAGTTCCCTGAAGACCCTGTCATAGGCAATGGCGTCGTCGATGGAGCCCGTCGCCAGCAGCGCGTTGAACCGGCGCTTGCCGGTCGCGGCATCGTGCTTGCCGAGAATGGCCTCGGCAACAGCCCGCTTGTCAGGCTTCCGGCCAGGCGCGTCGGCGTCCTTCGGCTTGTAGTAGTCGACGTGGAAGCGCAGGACGTTGCCGTCCTCGATGGCGTGCGTAATCGTGTAGGCGTGGAGCCGCTTCTGGAAGAGGTCCTCAGTCGTTCGCAGGCTGGCAACCTCGTCCTCGATCTGTTTGACGCTCGCATTCTCCTTGAAGATCGGCGTGCCGGTGAAGCCGAAGAACTGGGCGTTTGGAAAAGACGTCTTGATGGCATCGTGGGTTTCGCCGAACTGCGAACGGTGGCATTCGTCGAAGATGAACACCATGCGCCTGTCGCGCAGAGGCTTGAGCCGCTGCCTGAAGGTCGATTGCCCGCGGGTGCCGTTCCGTTCCTTGGCCTTGCCGTTTTCCTTCAGGGCAAGTCCAAGTTTCTGGATCGTCGTCACGATGACCTTGTCCGCGTAATCGTTCGAGAGCAGACGGCGCACCAGGGTTGCGGTGTTGGTGTTTTCCTCGACACAGTTTTCCTGAAACCGGTTGAACTCCTCGCGGGTCTGGCGGTCGAGGTCCTTGCGGTCGACCACGAAAAGGCATTTGTGAATGCTCTCGTTGTCCCTGAGCAGCGTCGCGGCCTTGAAAGAGGTCAGCGTCTTGCCGGAACCTGTCGTGTGCCAGATGTAGCCGTTGCCGCAGCTCTGTTCGATGCAGTCGACGATGGCCTTGACCGCATAGATCTGGTAGGGGCGCATCATCAGAAGCTTTTGCTCGCTCGCGACAAGAACCATGTACCGGCTGATCGTCTGGCCGAGTGTGCATTTGGACAGGAAGTGATCCGCAAAGTCGTCGAGATGATCGATCTTCACATTGTCCGGGTCTGCAAAGCTGTAGAACGGGAGAAAGCGCTCCTCTTCATCGAAGGCAAAGTGGCGCGTGTTGTTGTTGGCGAAGTAGAATGTCTTCGTGCGGTTGCTGACGATGAAGAGCTGGACGAAACACAGAAGCGTTCTGGTGTATCCGTTGCCGGGCTCGTTCCTGTAGCCGACGATCTGCTCCATGGCCCGGCGGGGACCGATTCCGAGGCTCTTCAGTTCGATCTGAACGACGGGGATGCCGTTGATGAGCAGCAGGACATCGTAGCGATGATGGCTGTTGTCCGTATTGATGCGGAGCTGGTTGATGACCTCGAAGGTGTTCTTGCACCAGTCCCTGACATTGACGAGGGTGTAGTCGAGCGGTGTGCCGTCGTCGCGGATGAAGGTTTCGATGGTCCGCAGAGAGCGGGCGGCTTCGTAAACGTCCGGTGTGACGATCATGTTGAGGAGCCGCTGGAATTCGTTATCGGTCAGCGTGACGCGGTTCAGGGCCTCGAACTTCTGCCTGAAGTTTGCCTCAAGCGTGGCGCGGTCCCGGATGTCGGGGCGATAGCCGTATTTGAGGCCTTTCAGTTTTTCGACAAGAGCCTCTTCAAGCTCCCGTTCGGATGTTGCCGTCATCATTGCGGGACCCTGTTCCGTTTGGGAGACGGTCACAGGCACCGCCGCCATGTCTCAGCCGAGCTCGATGGCATAGTTCTCGATGACCGTGTTGGCGAGCAGTTTTTTGCACATCTGTTCGATCCTGGCGCGTGCGCTGGCTTCGTCGGTTTCGGCGATCTCGAGGTCGATCACCTTGCCCTGGCGGACGTTCTGGACGCCGTCGAAACCGAGCGTGCCAAGGGCGTTGTGGATTGCCTTGCCCTGGGGATCGAGGACGCCGTTCTTCAGCGTGATGTGGACGCGGGCCTTCACGAAACGGCCTTGGGCAGTTCGGCGAGATTGTTCATCTCGGGCATGATGCCGAGGCGGCGGGCAACCTCCCGGTAGCCCTCGGCGACGTTGTCGAGGTCCTTCACGAAACGGTCCTTGTCCATGGGTTCGCCGGTGTCGGCATCCCACAGGCGGCAGTTGTCGGGGCTGATCTCGTCGGCAATGACGAGACGGGCGTCGTCCTCGAAGTAGAGCCGGCCATAGGTCAGCGTGACGTCGACCAGGCGGATGCCGGCACCCATGAGAAGGCCGGTCATGAAGTCGTTCACCCGCAGCGACAGGTGGATCATGTCGTCGATATCCTGGGTCGTTGCCCAGCCGAACGCCGTCATGTGCTCTTCGGAGACCAGCGGGTCGCCAAGCTCGTCCGAGCGAAGGTAGAACTCGATGAGCGAGCGGGGCAGGGGCGTGCCGTCCTTCAGGCCGAACTTCCCGGCGAATTCGCCCGCGGCCAGGTTGCGAATGACGACATCGACCGGCAGCAACTCGACCTCACGCACAAGCTGTTCGCGCATGTTGAGGCGGCGCACGAAATGGGTGGGTACGCCGACCTCGCCCAGCCTGGTCATCATGTATTCGCTGATGCGGTTGTTGATGACGCCCTTGCCGTCGATCACGCCGCTTTTCTGCTGGTGTCGGGCATAGGCAACATCCTTGAAGTGCTGAACGAGAAAGCCGGGCTCGGGACCTTCGTAGAAGTCCTTGGCCTTGCCTTCGTAAACGCGTCTGCGGCGAGCCATGGCGGGGTTCCCCGACGTCGTCCGGCGCTCCGATCCTGGCCGCCGGGGGCCGCGGCGCCGGTCAGCACGACCCTAACCAAAACAGCGGCGAGACACAAACGGGCACAATCCGTGGTATCCACAAGCCACGGGCCGGAACGACAGCGGGGCTTCCAGGTCCGATTTTGGCCGATTTTGGCCGATTTTGGCGGTTCAGGGCTTGGGAACAGGTTGCGTCCATGCCATATGAAGAAGGGACGGCGCGCCGGAACACGGCGGGCCAGGGGAATCACCGCAATCCATCATCCCAACCCATCATCCCAACCCGGACGGACACGACCATGGCGCTCTTCGACGACCGCAAAAAAGGCCAGGAAAACAAATATGCCCACGACCAGGAACGCGCGTTCAGGATCTCTGTACGACGCAACAAGCTCCTGGGCCTGTGGCTTGCCGAGCAGATGGGCAAGTCCGGCGACGATGCCGAGGCTTATGCAAAAGAGGTCATCGAGTCCGATTTCGATCGTCCGGGCGACGATGACGTGATCGAGAAGGTCATGGCCGATGTCAAGAGTGCGGGTCTCGACATCGACGAGCACAAGATCCGTGCCCGCCTGGAAGCTCTGGAGCACGAAGCCCGGGCCCAGATCCAGTCGGAGTAGGGGTTCGGTGCCGGCCGGGTGCGATCCGCTTCAGGTGCCGGACAGGACCCGCGCGATCACGGCTTCCGCGTGTCTTGCATAGAAGCCGTAGTCGAAGAGGTCGTCGATCTCTTCATCGCCGATCCGTGAGGCCACCTCGGGGTCGGCCTTCAGCCGATCCCTGAAGCTTCCGCCTTCCTGCCAGGTCGCCATGGCGTTCGACTGGACGAGGCGATAGGCGTCCTCGCGGCTGACGCCGGCCCGGGTCAGTGCCAGCAGCACACGCTGGGAGAAGACCAGCCCGCCCAGGCGTTCCATGTTCGCCATCATGTTCGCGGGATAGATCACCAGGCCATCGACGACCCCGGTCAGGCGGGCAAGTGCGAAGTCGAGACCGGTTGTGGCGTCAGGTCCGATGTTGCGTTCGACCGAGGAGTGGGAAATATCCCTCTCATGCCAAAGGGCCACATTCTCCAGCGCAGGCACCACGGCCGAGCGCACGAGGCGGGCGAGGCCGGTCAGGTTCTCGGTCAGGATCGGGTTGCGCTTGTGGGGCATGGCGGAGCTGCCCTTCTGCCCTTTCGTGAACTCTTCCTCGACCTCACGCAGTTCGGTGCGCTGGAGATGGCGGATTTCGACCGCCAGGCGTTCGACCGACGAGGCGACAACGGCCAGGGCGGCGAAGAAGGCGGCATGGCGGTCGCGCGGGATCACCTGGGTCGAGACCGGTTCGGGTTTGAGGCCCAGCTTTTCGGCGACATGGGCCTCGATCGCGGGATCGACCGTCGCAAAGGTGCCGACGGGACCGGATATGGCGCAGGTCGCGACCTCCTCGCGGGCCGTGACCAGCCGCGCCCGGGCGCGCTGGAACTCGGCGTGATAACCCGCAAGCCTGAGGCCGAAGGTGGTGGGTTCGGCATGAATGCCGTGACTGCGGCCGACACAGAGCGTCAGCGCATGTTCGCGCGTGCGTCGAGCGAGGGCATCGAGGAGCCGGTCCGTGTCCTCGATCAGGATATCGGCAGCCTGGGTGAGCTGGACGGCAAGGCAGGTGTCGAGCACGTCCGAGCTCGTCATGCCCCGATGCATGAAGCGCGCTTCCTCGCCGACATGCTCCGCAACATTGGTCAGGAAGGCAATGACGTCGTGCCTGGTTTCGCGCTCGATCTCGTCGATCCGCCCGGCGTCGAAGGCACCGCGCTCACGCAAGGCTGCGGAGACGCCCTCGGGGATCGTGCCGAGCATTTCCATGGCTTCGGCTGCCAGGGTCTCGATCTCCAGCATGATGCGAAACCTGTTGTCGGGCTCCCAGATGGCGGCCATGGGCGCGCGGGTGTAACGCGGAATCATCGTTCGGGGTCTCGTCGGTTCGGGATCTCGTCGTTTCTGTCGAGGCCGATGTCTAGCATGGAAGTCATGTCCGTACAGAAAAGCGGTGCGGCCAGCGTCGCAGGTGTAGCGTCGCACGTGTCACGGTGGGGGGCGATGTTCCGGGCATGAGGTGCACCGGCCATGGTTGGGACGACGCCTTGCACAGGCGATGTTTTCGAGGACGCCTTTCACAGGCGTCGGTGAGCGCTTCGCATGGCGCGCGCTGGCGCAAAGTTGAAGGGCGGTGCGTGGACCCGGACCGGTCGGTTCCTGTAGTCGGTTCATCCATTGGCCACATCGCCCGCGCCTTCGGAGACGCATCCATGGATCGCCCCGGTTTCAGCCGTCGCACAATCCTTGCCACAACCCTTGCCACAACCCTTGCCGGTCTGTCCGCACCGCTCGGCACGGCGGCACGGGCGGACTGGCCCGACCTCGTCGACGATCGCTGGCTGCGCCGCGACGATACTTCCGACGCGATCGTCAACCATGAGGCGTGGACCCGGTTCCTCCATCGCCATGTTCACGTGCCGGGCGACGGTATTGCCCGGGTGCGCTACGGCGAGGTGACCGGGCAGGATTGCGGGCGGCTGCAGGCCTATATCGAGGTTCTGGCCGGAACAGACGTCGGTGCGCTGTCGCCCGACGAACAGCGGGCCTACTGGATCAATCTCTACAACGCGCTGACGGTGGACCTGATCCTGCAGCACTATCCGGTGGCCAGCATCCGCGACATCACCAACGGTTTCATGTCGTTCGGCCCCTGGGGCATGGACGTCGTCACCATCGACGGTGAGGACCTCAGCCTCGACGACATAGAACACGGCATCCTGCGCGCGATCTGGAAGGATCCGCGCATCCACTATGTCGTCAACTGTGCCTCGATCGGCTGTCCGAACCTCGCCGACGCCGCCTATGTCGGGCCTGCCGTCGACCGGATGATGAGCCGTGCGGCCGCCATTTACGTCAATCATCCGCGCGGTGCCGGTCTCGACCTCAAGGGGCGTCTGGTCGTCTCCAGTCTGTACGACTGGTACGACGACGACTTCGGTGAGAACGAGGCCGCCATTGTCGATCACATTCGCGGCTACGCGGCCGAACCCCTGATCGACCGGATGGCCGGCATCGACGAGATCGAGGGCTACGCCTACGACTGGGCGCTCAACGATGCGACCGGCATGGATGCAACCGGCATGTAAAGTTCGGATCCTGAGGGCCGGATGCGTACTATCCCGGCAGTGACACCGGGCAAGAGGAGGGCGCGCCGCGTCCTCGTGCCGCGGTGCGGCCTGACATGAACCTGACATGAAGGGGCTGGCGGGGCTGGCGCAAAAGGCAGTCACCGCGATCGAAGGCCACACCATTGCGACCACAGCATTACGATGATCGTTCCGGCACTGATGAGGAAGCGGGCATTGGGGCGGTCATGTCGCGGTCCCCGGTTTGCGGCGGCGGGGACCGGGTGGCAGGAACTGGGCGATCAGGACGCCCGAGATGATGAGCAACCCGCCGATCAGATGGGACGCGGTCGGCGGTTCACCCTGGATCATGCGAATGGCAACCACGGTGACCGGCACGAGGTTCTGGTAGATCGAGGCGATCGTGACACCGATGCGGCTGATGCCCCAGTGCCAGCAGAAGAGCGAAAACGAGGCCGGGCCCGCACCGAGGTAGAGAATACAGACGATCGATTGCCAGTCGAGGACGTAGTGCGGCTCAGCGATGCCGAGCAGCAGCAGGACGGGCAGGGCAAGGAGCGTGGTGAGCCCGCCGATCATGATCGTGATCGCGGTGATGCCGAGCTGTGACACACCGGCCATCCAGCGCTGCGCGCCGAGCGAGTACCAGGTGAAGATCGTGATCGCCGCGAGAATCAGCAGTTCGCCGCCGCGCAGGTCGCCGACACCGCCCTCGCCCTCGCCCTTGCCTGTCGCCGCGAGGATGCCGCCGATGACGGCGACAATCGCGCCCAGCATGACCGCGACCCTGAGCGGCTGGCGGAACCCGATGCGCGCGACGAAGGCCGCCACGATCGGCCCTGCCGCCGAGACGATGGAGGCGGGCACGGGACCGGCGTACTGCACGCCAAGGGTCAGGAAGGCCGTGGATAGCGCGATCCCGATGGAACCGAGCAGCAGGGAGGGCCGCCACGGGATGCGCCGCAGCGGGCGTCCCTGGGCCTGCCAGGCGTAGAAGGCCATGAGGAACACGGTGGCCGACAGGAGACGACCCGCCGTGACGATGTAGGGATCCCACGTCTCCAGCAGGGTGTCGGTCACCAGGAAATGCGTCGCCCAGACCGACGATCCCAGTGCCAGCACGAGATTGCCGGCAACCTTCTGTTGCGGAGAAACGGCGGTTTCGGACGACATCGGGTTCGCTTTAGTGCGGCCTCGCATGGGGTGCAACCTCGTCCTGTCACCCCGGGCAAGCCGGGACCCGGAGAGACTGGCGAGCCCCGTCCGGGGTGACCGCTACAGGTGTCCCAGGGTCCTGAGGCTGCTGTGACCGCCGCGGGCGATGACGATGTGGTCGTGGACCACGATGTCGACGGCCTTGAGCGCCGCGACGATCCCGGCGGTCATCGTGATGTCGGCGCGGCTCGGTGTGGGATCGCCCGAGGGGTGGTTGTGGACGAGGATCAGGGCGGTGGCACCCAGCTCGAGGGCGCGGCGGGCAATCTCGCGCGGATAGACCGGCGCGTGGTCGACCGTGCCCTTCTGGAGCTCTTCGTCGGCGATCAGGCGGTTCTTGCGATCGAGGAAGAGCACGCGGAAGGCCTCACGCTGTTCGAAGGCCATCGCCGCCTTGCAATAGGCGAGCACGGCATCGAAGCTCGACAGGATGTCGCGATCCTGGAGTTCGGCCTGCAGAAGGCGGTCGGCCGCCGCGCGCACGATCTTGATGGCGACGGGCGCGACCTCGCCCAGACCCCTGACCGTGCGCAGGTCGTCGACACTGGCGTTGACCACGCCGTCGAAGGTCCTGAAGCGCGCCATCAGCGCCTTGGCGGCCGGTTTCACATCGCCGCGGGGGATCGCCATGGTGAGCAGAAGCTCGACCAGTTCGTAGTCGGGCAGGGCGCCGGAACCGCCATCCAGAAAGCGCTGGCGCAGGCGCCGGCGATGCTCGGCGTGATCGGGCTTGCGCTCGCCCGCCATGGACTAGGCGTCGCAGGGCGGCAGCGTGTGCCCGGCGGGAGAGAGCGTGAAGACCTCGCAGCCGTCGTCGGTCACCGCAACGGTGTGCTCCCACTGGGCCGAGAGGCTCTTGTCGCGCGTCACCGCGGTCCAGCCGTCGTCCAGGATCAGAACGTCGGGACGGCCCAGGTTGATCATCGGTTCGATGGTGAAGAACATGCCGGGGACAAGCTTGAGGCCCGTGCCCGGACGGCCGTAGTGCAGCACGTTGGGATGGTCGTGGAAGACCTGGCCGATGCCGTGGCCGCAGAAGTCGCGCACCACCGAACAACGATGCTTCTCGGCATGGCGCTGGATCGCATGGCCGATATCGCCCAGGCGCGCGCCGGGCCGGACCTGTTCGATGCCGCGCCACATGCATTCGAAGGTGATCCCGGCGAGCCGGGACGCCTTCCGTCTGACCTCACCGGCATGGAACATCCGGCTCGTGTCGCCGTACCAGCCGTCGAGGATGACGGTGACGTCGATGTTCAGCATATCGCCGTTGCGCAGGATCTTGTCGGTGCTCGGAATGCCGTGACAGATGACATGATTGACCGAGGTGCAGATCGACTTCGGGAAACCGCGATAGTTGAGCGGTGCCGGAATGGCGTCATGCGCCAGGATGAACGCGTGGCAGATCCGGTCGAGCTCCCCGGTCGATACGCCGGGACGGACGTGTTCGCCGATCATGTCGAGCGTGCGCGCGGCCAGGTTGCCCGCCGCCCGCATCCCGGGGAAGGCGGCGGCTTCATGAATGACGATGCGTCGCGCGGGGCTGCGCTGGGCCTGTTCCATCGTCTCGAATCCCGTGCAGGTCAGTCCAGGACGAGGGGCAACCGGTGCGCAAGCGCAATCTCGTCGACGGTCAATCTACACGAATAGGCATAAGCCTCAACGCCACGTGCAAGCGCATCGCGCAGGGCGGCATCGTAGCCGGGATCGATGTCGGCGGCGGTGGTGAAACCGTCGCAGTCCATGCGCTGGATGCAGTAGATCAGAACGGCGCGGTGGCCGGCCTCGACCATCAGGGCGAGTTCGGTCATGTGCCTGGCCCCGCGCGTGGTGACGGCATCGGGAAACTCGGCCAGCGTCGTTGTGCGCCGCATGTGGCAGTTCTTGACCTCGACATAGCAGTCCGGCCGCCGGTCGGGATCGTAGCCGGGATCGGAAAGCAGCATGTCGACGCGCGAGCCGGTGCCGTACCTGACCTCGCGGCGCAGATCGGCATAGCCGGACAGTTCCCGGACGGTGCCGTTCAGGATCGCCTCCTCGACCAGGCGATTGGGTTTGCCCGTGTGGCAGCCGATCAGCGTGCCGTCGGCCTCGACCAGCTCCCAGTCCCACATGAGCTTGCGGTTGGGGTTGCCGGCCGGTTGCAGCCATGTGACGAGGCCCGGGGTCCCGATCCCGATCATGCCGCCGGGATTGGCGCAGTGGGCCGTCACGACCTCGCCGGACTCCAGCCGGTGATCGGAGAGGAAGCGTTTGTAGCGCCGGACCAGCGTGGCCCGAACCAGAGGACGCGGGAAGCGCACGATCAGGGTTTGCCGTCGTCGGGGCCGGGATGGGGATGGGGCTCGAATGTGTTCCCGTCCCCGGGCTCGAGGACCATGACGTCCTCGTCGGGCTCTTCGTCGGGTTTCCCCGGCAGTTCGCGCCGGATGTCGACCTCGCTGGTGAATTCCAGTTTCGTGCGCGATTGACCCCGTTCGTCCTGCTCGAGCCGGGCCATCAGCTCGCTCGCCAGGCCCTCGGCGCGTTCGGCGGCCTCCTGCAGTTCCGAAACCGTCTGCCTGTCGTAGGGGAAGGCGAAGACACGCGGTTCCCCGGCGCCGCCCATGTCGAACCACAGGAAGATCGCCCGGTTCTCGTGAATATCGTAGGCAATCACCTTGCGATACCCGGTGAAGCTCTCGAGAAACGCCGTGCCGGCCGGTTTGGGGCGGCCCAGCAGTTCGGTGACGGTCACGTAGCCGGCGGGGATCAGGGCGAGCAGGGCGAGGGTGGCGACGGTCTTGCGCCAGGTCCTGCCCTCGGTGGCGATTGCCATCCAGGCGATCACGGCCACCAGCAGGAAACAGACGACAAAGGCGACGGGTGCGAGCGGCAGCACGGGCCTAGAGCCTTTGGGTGTCGAACAGCGAACGGAAGAGGCTGTTGACCGTGTGGGGCAACAGCCCTCCGGCTTCGTTGAGATCGAAGCGCACCACGGTCTCCTCCTGATCGATGCGGACCAGTTCGACCTTGCGGATCAGGATCTCCCTGGCCTTCCTGTCGATGTCGACCTTGGTGCTGACCACGACATGGACCGGCACGGGCCAGATCCCGGTGTCGTTGCGGTACATGTGGATGTTGACGATGTATTCGCCCTCGGGCACCCCGCGGCTGTAGGCCATCTCGTGGTTCGAACTGGTCAGGTCGTTCCTGCTGCCGAGATCGTCGCGCAGCAGGTCGAAAATGCCACCGCCCCGCTGCGACCAGCCGACCGCACCGTCGCCCGGCGCCTTGACCCAGAGATCGACATCGGCATCGATGTCTTCGGGCCACCTGATCTCGACAATCACGTTGCCGGGCGTCATCAGGTCGTCGGTTTCGGTCTCCGGCGGGTTGACGTGGGGCAACAGCAGGATCACCAGCGCCACGAAGCCGAGCAGCGCCAGAAGGATGACGTCGCGGAAGACGGTGGCCGCGGCGTCGTCGTCGAGCGGATCAAGCGCCTGCACGGTCTTCGCCCAGCTCCACGATGGTGTTGATCAGACGCACCGTGCCGGTGGACAGGAGCTGGTAGTTCGCCATCAGCCAGATGTTGAGCACGCCACCGACCAAGGTGGTGGTGAGCGCGGTCGACATGCCCGAGATCAGCGCCGAGACCATCGGGCCGATGGCCTCGGTCTCGCCGGCGCGCTGCGGATCGACACCCGACAGTGCGATGATGAAGCCGATCACCGTGCCGATCAGGCCGAGGAAAACCAGGCTGGCACCGAGATGGCGGACGATGGTGATGTTCTGGGAGAGTTCCAGCCTCAGGGCCGATCCCAGAATCTGGCGGCTCTGGGCATCCTTGCCGGTGGTCCTGGCGACGAACGTGGCCGCTCTGGAGCGCCGGGTCGGATCGAAGCTGCGTGCCAGGTTGAGCTGGCGGCTGGTCCAGACCACGCGCCACAGGGCAAGCAGGAGACCGACCGCGAAAACGATGTCGATGATCACCACGAAGTTGGTCTCGTCGGCCTCGAAGGCGCGCTGCACCAGGCCGTTGGCCCAGGCCACGGTGAGCAAGGCCAGCGCCACGATGTTGAGCAAGGCGAACCGGAACAGCAGCAAATGGCTGTGCGGGTCGCGCGAACGCGCGGTGAGGGCTGTTTCGGCCTCGGCCGCTGAGGCCATGATGCCATCCTGTCTGCCTGCGCCGGCGGCACTATAGCAGCGGGCCCGGGCACGCACCACGCCAAACACCGGTTTGCACCACCGGTTTACAGAGTTGCGCGCCGATGCGGGCTCGGGCAACACTCGGGCATCCGTTCGGAGCCGCCATGCCCCAGACCACATGTCCCAGATCATGACGTCCCAGACCGTCACCGCCGCCGTCCTCGTGATCGGCAACGAGATCCTCTCGGGCCGCACCCGGGACGCCAATGTCGCGTTTCTGGGCAAGAGCCTGAACGAACTCGGCATTCGCCTGATGGAGGTGCGGGTGGTCGCCGATATCGGGGACGAGATTGTTGCGGCGGTGAATGCGCTGCGCCGTCGCTACGACTATCTCTTCACCACCGGCGGCATCGGCCCGACCCACGACGACATCACGGCCGACAGCGTGGCGGCGGCCTTCGGTGTCGGCATCGAGGCTCACCCCGACGTCTACAGGCTGCTCAAGGATCACTTCGAGAGCCGCGGCATGGAGGCCAACGAGGCCCGCATGCGTATGGCCCGCGTGCCGGACGGGGCGTCGCTGATCGACAACGAGATCAGCCTGGCACCGGGCTTCCAGATCGAGAACGTCTTCGTGCTCGCCGGTGTGCCGTCGATCGCGCGCGCCATGTTCCAGGGTGCGAGCAATCGTTTGCGTCGCGGTGCCGTCGTCCTTTCACGCTCGATCTGCGTCCATTGCGGCGAGGGCACCATCGCCGAGCCGCTTGCCGGCCTGCAGCAGCAGTTTCCCGACGTCGACATGGGCAGCTATCCCTGGAGCAGGGACGGCACGTTCGGCACCAGCCTCGTCCTCCGGGCAACCGACAGGAACATGCTGGACACGGCGTTCGACAGGGTTTTCGCCGCGGCCGCCGCGGTCGGAGGCGATCCGGTCGAAGAGGCGATGGCGGATTGATTGCGTCCTCGCCCGTAAGCTCGGTCGCCCGGTCACCGGGTCTTCTCAGAACACACCCGCTTCAAGTCCGGCAGCCATCAGCATACCGAGCTCCCCGGCCCGGTCGGCGAAACCGTCCTGCCATTCGCCCTTGAGCAGGAGCGGTTCGTTGACGGCGCGCCAGCGCAGGCCGGTGGCGATGCTCTCGACAGCGCGCCGCGTGCCGGTGCCGTCGAGCCCGGCGCGGATGTAGAGGGCGTAGGGCAGGCCCTGCTTTTTCTCAAGCACCGGATCGTAACAGCGATCGAAGAAGTCCTTCATCGCGCCCGACATGTAACCGAGATTCTCTGTCGTGCCGAGAACGATGGCATCGGCGGCCAACACATCCGGCGAATGTGTGTCGAAGGGCGACAGGGCACGCACATTGACGGCCCCGGACTCCAGCGACACGGCGCCGGCCTCGACCCGGTCACGCAGGCGTTGCGTGTTGGGCGAGGGAACGTGACCGACGATCAGGAGCGTTCTTGTTGTCATGGCCGCACGTTGCAGCCCGCAACGCTTGCGTCAAGGGTCGTCGCGGTGCAACCGAACATGCGCGAGGGCTTCGACCCGGCAGCACGACGCGATGCGCTCATGGCCGCCGCCGTCGACTCGCCTGAACGTCGAACGCCGTCAGGGTTTGAGGCTTCGCGACGCCTTGTCGCCGTCCCTCCGACCGGGTTCGTCGTCGTTGTCGTTGTCCTGCTGTGCGGCCTTCGCGGCGAGACGTCTGAAGGAGCGGGCCGAGAGCGGGAAGGTCGCGACGTAGAGGGCGGCCACGACGATCAGGGTGATCCAGGTCTTCCCCGCCAGACCCGTGAAGAAGAGCGCGGCCAGGATCAGGACCGGCAAAACGAAGGGCTGCGGCACGCGCAGGCCCTTGAAGGAATAGGTGGGGATCTGGCTGACCATAAGTCCGGCAGTCAGGATGACCCAGGTGCCGGTCACGATGGCGCTGGAGGCGAACGCGAGATCGAAGTCGAGCCAGACCACGATGGGCAACAGCGCCAGGAGGCCGCCGGCCGGGGCCGGTACGCCGATGAAAAAGCCTCCGCTGTGCTGTGGCATCTTGCCGAGCATGCTGTTGAAGCGCGCGAGGCGAAGGCCGCAACACACGACAAACAACAGAGCTATGGCCCAGCCGAGGCCACCGGCATCCTGAAGGGACCAGAAGTAGAGAACGAGCGCGGGCGCGACGCCGAAGCTGAGGACGTCGAACAGGGAGTCGAGCTGGGCACCGAAATCGCTGGTCGCGTTCAGGAGGCGCGCCATGGTGCCGTCAAGCGCATCCAGGAAGGCCGCCAGCAGGATCGCGGCAACGGCAAACTCCCAGCGGCCCTCGATCGCAAATCGGATCGCTGTCAGGCCCGCGCAGGCGCCCGAGATCGTGATGATGTTGGGGATAAGTTCCTCAAGCGTCAGGTCCCTGAGGCGGCGCGTCCGGAGTGGGCGGTTGTTGTCGGATCGGGCCATCAGCGAACCGCGCCCCGCGCGGCCTCCCGGCCCGTTGCGCCGAGATCGGCAAGGACGGTCTCGCCGGCGACACAGAGCTGCCCGACGCAGACCGCCGGTGCCACGCCTTCGGGGAGATAGACGTCGACCCGACTGCCGAAGCGAATCATGCCGAAGCGTTCGCCGGCGCGTACGGGCTGGTTGACGATGAGCTCGCAGAGAATGCGGCGGGCAACGAGGCCGGCGATCTGCACGAAGGCAATTTGCTGCCCGTCGCTCGCAGTCATGCGCACCGACTGCCGTTCGTTGTCCTCACTCGCCTTGTCGAGCGACGCATTCAGGAACTTGCCCTGCCGGTAGGAGAGATGGGTCACCGTGCCGTCGGTGGGGATGCGATTCACGTGCATGTTGAAGACGTTCATGAACACGCTGATCCGGGTCAGACGTTCGTCGCCCATCTCGAGTTCGGGGGGCGGCGCGGTGGCTTCGATCATCTGCACCACGCCGTCGGCCGGACTGACAACGAGGCCGGGACAGGTCGGTGTGACACGGTCCGGGTTGCGGAAAAAACAGATGCACCAGGCGGTCAGCACGAGACCGGGAAACAGCAGCGGCGACCACAACCAGGTCAGAAGGGCGGTTGCCAGCGCGAAGGCACCGATAAACCGCCAGCCTTCGCGGTGGATCGGGACCAGAACGGTCTTCAGGACATTGTGCACAGGCACCTCGCTCCGCGACCGTAACGCGGGACGCGCTCTGAAGCCACATCGTTGATCCTTGACTATCGCGCGCTGCCGGAGCGAATCAAGCGGCACGCCGCGGTTGCAGACCGACGATCCGAGGCGTAGCAGGAGAGCTGCGTGCCCGCTTGGCGGAACTGGTAGACGCACGAGACTTAAAATCTTGTGTCCTTCGGGGCGTGCAGGTTCGAGCCCTGCAGCGGGCACCAACGACCATTCCGGAGCCGCAGCAACGCTGCCTCCGGGGATCGTCGGGCAACGGTGTGGCGATTGACCATGAATCCCGAAACATTGCTGGCGCACCTGCAGCGCCTGGCCGAACAGTCGCTGCCGCTGTGGGACCTGCCCGAGGGCACGACGGCGACCCTGCTCAACGTCTCGGAGAACGCGACCTACCGCATGGATGCGACCGACGGCTCGAAGTGGGCGCTGCGCATTCATCGCGAGGATTATCACACGCTCGATGGCATCCAGACCGAGCTTGACTGGATGCACGCGTTGCAGCACGACGCCGACGTCATCACCCCTCAGGCGATTGCGGGTGTGAACGGCAAGGAGATTCAGGAGGGCATCGTCGAGGGCCTGCCGGGGCCGCGCCGGATGGTGCTGTTCGCGTTCATTGACGGTATCGAGCCGGAGGAGGATCACGACCTGATCGAGCCGTTCCGGCGGCTGGGCGAGGTCAGCGCGAAGCTCCATATGCATGCGGTGGCCTGGCCGCGCCCGGCTCATTTCGAGCGGCTGGTGTGGGATGTCGAGCATGTGCTGGGCCTCGGTGTCGAACCGAACTGGGGGTTCTGGCGTGACGGTCCGGCCGGGGATGTGGAGGAGGTCGCGCAGCTCCAGCGCATTCAGGACGCGATGGTCACGCGTCTTGCCGCCTACGGGCGGGAGCCCGAACGCTTTGGCCTGGCGCACAGCGATCTTCGGCTCGCGAACCTGCTTCTGGTCGGCGACAGCACCCGGGTGATCGATTTCGACGACTGCGGCACCGGCTGGTTCCTCTACGACCTCGCGACCGCCATGACGCTGATCGACAACACCGAAACGTCGGGTGCGCTGATCCAATCCTGGCTCGACGGCTACCTGCCGCTGCGCCCGCTCGATGACGCCGACCGCAAGGCCATCCCCGATCTCATCATGATGCGGCGCTTCGCCATGCTGGCCTGGTTCGGCAGCCACGCCGACACCGAACTCGCCCGGCAGAACAGCAAGGGCTATGCGGCCGAGTTTTGCCTGATGGGCGAGGCCTACATGGCTGAGGAACCCGGTGCGGACAATCCGGCACCCTGGCTATAGTCACCAGGCGGTCGATCCGTGGCTCGGCGGTCTCGAAGGGTCAGCGTTTATCGCCGATGACATGCTCAAGCAGCTGATTCTGCCGCCGCAGCTCGTGATGGATTTTGTCGAGTCGCGGTTTTACGCCGAACACTGCGAACGGCAGTATTCAACATGACCCGCTCTTCTCCATTGCACCGCATGGCTTGCGTGCCGGGGCGGCCATCCGTTCAAGCGGCCGCTCAGAGCGGCAGGACGACGGTGGGAGAGGCGCTTTCCAGAACAACGTGGCCGACCGTGGCGCCGCAGTGGTCGGTCAGCAGACGCCCGAGATCGGCAATGGCCGCGTCAAGGTCGCCGGGGCCCAGACTCTGGACCGTCACGACGGCGCGGTCGGTCGATCGCGTGACCGGGCTGCGGGCGTCCTGGTACCAGTTCCAGCGGCGGCACAGGACCTTCTCGTCGTCGGCATAGACGATCTCGCCGGGTTTCGGCGGATCGTTATCGGAGGGCTCCTGCCCGAGGGCGTGGAAGGTGTCGCCCTCGCGTGACTCGCGGAAATGGATATTGCCCGCCACATGGTCGAGGTCGTCGGCACCGAGTGGGAAGACGTGCTTGAGCGAGACGGCGTTGTAGGCGTCGACGAAGGGATTGATGCGCGCCAGTTTGCCGTCGCGCACGGCCTTGCGGATCAGCCGCTCGACCGAGCAGCGGTAGCTTGTCTTCCTGATCCCGAAGGCACGATAGGCCTGCCGCCACGCGGCCACCCCAGGGATCTCGCCCATGCCGGTGTCGGCGAAGCGCGAGGCGGCGGCGTGTTCGATGGCTTCGATCTCGCCGGACAGCGGCACCGGATGCGATTCCGGAATCGCAAGCCCGGTCGCGATCACCACGGCGATGCGGAGATCGGGGAAGCGATCGACAATGGTCTCGATACTGGCCTGCAAAAGGGGGCCCTCCGGTTTCGGAATGGCCCCTTCGTGCAGGATGGATTGGCGGTTTTCAAGCCGCCGGTATCAGGGATCAGGGGGAGCTCCCCCGCCGCTGCCTTGTCCATCGAGGCGTATAGCCGATTGACGGGCTTCTGTCTGGCCTCGTCGTCGAGCGTCCTGCTCTGGTGGCTGACGATCCCGTTCCTGCGCCGTCCCGATGTGGATCGACAACGGCGGTCTTTTCCGCAGCCTAGAGCTTCGGACGCTTCGACGGCTTCGTGTACCAGGGATCGGCCGCTTCGACGGCGGCACCGATGCGGAACACGGTCGGATCGTCATAGGTGCGGCCGACGATCTGCAGGCCCGTGGGGACGCCCTTACCGTCGAGGCCCGAGGGCACCGACAGCACCGGGCAGCGCGACATGATGTTGAAGGGATAGGTCATGACCCAGCCCAGCAGAGGCTGGACCTCCTTGCCGTTGATCCTGACCGGCTGTTTGCGCCAGTCGTGATCGGCGGGAACGGCGGAGAGCGCATTCGTGGGGCAGATCAGGGCGTCGTGCCGCTCGAGGATCGGACCGAGGCTGTCGTACATCTCGCCGGCGATCCTGAGACTTTCGAGGTAATGGGCGGCGGTCGAGTTCGCACCCTTCTCGCCGATGTCGATGGCGTACCACATCATCTCCTCACGATGGCGGCGCATGGTCTCGCCGATGACGTTGCCGAAGAGGTGGCTGAGGTAGTTCATGGCCGCAGTCAGGGTTGCCCAGGTCCAGCCGAGATCGACCTCCTCGACGATGGCCCCGGCGTCCTGCAGCTTTTTCACGGCCGCCCCGGTGTTCTTCTGCACGTCCCTGTCGACCTCGCAGTAGCCGAGGTCCATCGAGAGCGCGATCTTCATGCCCTTGACCGACTTGTACTCCAGCGGGATCCGCACCTTCGGCTTCACGGTGGCGATGTCGCGCGGGTGCGGGCCCGCCATCACGTTCTGCAGCAGCGCGCAGTCGGCGACCGAGCGCGCCATGGGGCCGGAGTGGCAGTAGAAGTCGAGATTGAAGATACGACCCTGCGGGTTGCGGCCGTAAGGCGGCTTGAAGCCGACCACGCCCGAGCACGAGGCAGGAATGCGGATCGAACCGGCGATGTCGGAACCGGTGGCGACCGTGGTGCAGCCCGCAGCCAGAGTCGCAGCCGAACCGCCTGAGGAACCGCCAGGTGTGTAGTCGGTGTTCCAGGGATTGCGCGTGACGCCCCAGAGCCGGGTATAGGTAAAGCCGGCGCAGGAGAATTCAGGCGTTGTTGTGCGGGCATGCATGATGCCGCCGGCCCTGAAGCAGCGATCCACGATGTAGGTGGTCTCATCGCCGATAACGTCCCTGTAGGCGAGGCAGCCCGACGATGCGGGAAGGCCCTTGATCGTCTCTTCGTCCTTCACCGCCAGCGGCAGGCCCTCGAGCGTGCGGGTGCGGGCGCCCCTGGCATACCTCGCTTCGGCCTTCCTCGCGGCGTCGCGCGCCTGGTCGTAGAACGTCTGGCTGAACGCGTTGATCCTGGGCTGCACCTTCCCGGCGCGCGCGATCACCGCATCCATCAACTCGACCGGGGAGAGCTTCTTCTTCCTGAAGAGATCGAGCGCCTCGACTGCGCCCATGTAGTGAAGGTCCGGTGACCTGGCCATGCTCTGGCATCCTCCCCGCGTTGGGTGTGGCGGCAGTCTCGCGCACTGCGAACGAACACCGCAACCACTGTGTCATCCCGGATCGGCGCGGCCGGCGCCCGCTTGTCCGGGATGACATCCGGGGGAACGGGAAGGGCGCTTACCCCGTCAGGCAGAGCCTTGCCGCCGCATCGACGATCGCTTCGGCATCGATCTCGTGGACACGGTGAATGTCGGGGATATCGGCGGAGCGACCGAAATCCTCGACGCCGAGCGACTGGATGCGGTGGCGGCGGACGCTGCCCATCCACGAGAGTGTGGCCGGGTGGCCGTCGAGCACGGTGATCAGGCCGGCGTGGGCGGGCAGGCGGTCGAACAGGGTTTCGACATGGCTCGGCTCCGCACCGTTGCCCGCGCGGCGGTGGCGGCGGGCGTGGTGCCAGTCCTCCATCAGCCGGTCGGCGGAGGTTGCGACCATGAGGCCCGCACCGGGGATGTCATCGGCGAGGATGGCGTGCGCCTCGCGCGCCTCTGGCACCGTCGCACCCGAGGCGACAATGGCGATCCCGGCGTCGGGTGAGGGCACCTCGAGCCAGTAGCCGCCGCGCAGGATGTCGGACGCCAGGTCGTCGCCGATCGCTCGCTCGATCTGATCGACGGGGCGTGTGCTGAGGCGCAGGTAGACACTGCCGCCGTCCTCGGCCTGCATGTGCTCGAAACCCCAGCGCATGATGACGGCGAGCTCGTCGGCATGCGCGGGTTCGAAGCTGGTGAGGCCGGGCTGGCCGAGCCCGATCAGCGGCGTGTAGATCGACTGATGCGCGCCGCCCTCGGGTGCCAGGGTCACACCCGACGGGGTGGCGACCAGCATGAATCGGCTGTCCTGGTAGCAGGCGTGGTTCAGCGCATCGAGGCCGCGGCTGATGAAGGGATCGTAGAGCGTGCCGATCGGCAGCAGGCGTGCGCCGAACAGGCTGTGGCTCAGGCCCATGGCCGAGAGCATGAGAAACAGGTTGTTCTCGGCGATACCGAGCTCGATGTGCTGGCCACCGTGGCTGATGTCCCACGACTGCGCGGAGATCACCTTCTCGGACTTGAAGGTGTCGGTGTGTTCGCGCCGGTCGAACAGGCCACGCCGGTTGATCCAGGGGCCGAGGTTGGTCGAGACCGCAACGTCGGGTGAGGTCGTGACGATATGGTCGGCGAGCCGCTCGCCCGAGCGGGCGAGGTCGCTGAGGATGTTGCCGAAGGCCTGCTGGGTCGACGTCCTGGCATCCTTCTTCATCGACAGGGCTGTGGGCACCGGCACGACAGGCGCCGAACGGCGGCGCGGATACTCCTGGGCAAAGCGCACCGCGCGCAGGAAGGCCTGCAGGTCGCCGCGCTGCTCCTCAAGGCCTGCGAAGGGTTCCCACTCGTCGCCCTCGGCGATCCCCATGGCCTTGCGGAAGCCCGCCATCTGTTCGGGGTTCATCAGGCCGGCATGGTTGTCCTTGTGACCGGCGAAGGGCAGGCCGAAGCCCTTGATCGTGTAGCAGATGAAGCAGCGCGGGCGGTCGTCGTCGGCCGATGCGGCGTCGTCGAAGGCCTCGATCAGGCTTTCGAGGTCGTGGCCCGCGAGGTTGGTCATGAGGCGATAGAGCGCCTCGTCGTCGCAGGCGTCGATCATCCTGCGTGTAGCGCTGCCCTTCCTGAAGTCGCGCTCGAGATGCTCGCGCCAGGACTCGGCACCCTTGAAGCAGAGCGCCGAGTAGAGGTCGTTCGGGCAGTTGTCGATCCAGTCACGCAGGGCCTCGCCGCCGGGCTGCTCGAAGGCGTCCTCCAGCAGCTTGCCGTACTTGATCGTGACGACCTCCCAGCCGACCGCGCCGAAGAAGCCCTGGATGCGCTGGAACAGGCGATCGGAGACCACGCTGTCGAGGCTCTGGCGGTTGTAGTCGACGACCCACCAGACATTGCCGATGTTGTGCTTCCAGCTCTCCAGCAGGGCTTCCCAGACATTGCCCTCATCGAGTTCGGCATCGCCCACCAGCGCCACCATGCGGCCGGGCTTCCGGTCTTCGGGCAGCATGTCCTTGAGCTTCAGATAGTCCTGGACCAGCGCGGCGAAGGCCGTTGTTGCCACACCCAGGCCTACCGACCCGGTCGAGAAGTCAACGTCGTCCCTGTCCTTGGTGCGGGATGGATACGACTGCGCGCCGCCGAGCGCACGGAACAGCTCGAGCTGCTTGCGGTCCTGGCGGCCCAGCAAGTACTGGATGGCGTGGAAGACAGGGCTGGCATGCGGCTTCACGGCCACCCGGTCCTGCGGGCGCAGGGTGTGGAAGTAGAGCGCCGTCATGATCTGGACCATCGAGGCGCAGGACGCCTGGTGCCCGCCGACCTTCAGGCCGTCGCGGCTCTCGCGCACGTGGTTGGCGTGATGGATCGTCCAGCTCGCGAGCCACAGGATCTTCTTCTGCAGCGCGTCGAGACAGGCCAGTTCGGCCGGATCGACGATCGAGGTGTCAGGGGTGCGAATCCCGGCACGAAGGGGTGTGACGGACATGGCGGAACCTCACGTAGCAGATCGTCATGATAACGTGTCCGTCACGGCATGTTCTTGCGTCCTGCCCTCGCATCCACAAGGATGACACAATATTCTGCGCTGGACCGGCCAATCAAAGGCGTGTTCTGTCATGGATCGTTACGACCGCAACATTCTGAATCACCTGCAAGAGGACGGGCGGGCGAGCAACGTGGAGCTGGCCGAAGCGGTCGGTCTTTCGCCGTCGCCCTGCCTGCGCCGTGTGCGCGCGCTCGAACGGCGCGGCGTGATCCGTCAGTACGCGGCCCTGCTCGATCCCGGCGAGGTCGGGCTTGGCGTCAGCGTCTTCGCCCAGGTCTCCCTCGAACGGCAGACCGAAGCCCTGCTGGAAGACTTCGAAGCCCACATCCGCGCCCGGCCCGAGGTGGTGGAGTGTTACCTGATGACCGGAGACCACGACTATCTGTTGCGCATCGTCGTGCCCGATCTCGAAGCCTACCGCGTCTTTGTCCTCGAACATCTCTCCAAGGCGCCGGGCGTCTCCAACATCCGCTCCAGCTTCGCCCTCAAGCAAGTAAAGTATTCGACGGCCTTGCCGCTTGGCCACCTCGGCGACGGACGATAGGCTCCGATCCTCATCGATGAGGTCATGCCATGGATTGTTTCGTTGACGCGGCGGAGGATGCCGTCGCGGTGGTGCCGGTAACGCGGGACGGGCTGGATCAGTGGCTTGACAAGGCGACCGGCGCCCAGGCGCGCTGGGTGAAGGAGCATGATTTCGAGGCGTCGTCTGCCCGTCACCTCGCGATTCCCGACGAAGACGGCGGAATGGGCACGGTGCTGGTGGCAATGGCCGATCCGCCGAGCCGGTTCACGCTGGGCGATCTGCCCGGCGTCCTGCCCAGGGGCACGGTGTGCGAACTGAAGGGGCAGTTCGAGACCGCCGAGGCGACGCAGCTTGCGATCGGCTGGGCCCTCGGCAGCTATCGTTTTGACCGCTATCGCGAAGCTGTTCGTGATCTCGCCAGGCTCGTTGCGCCGCCGACCGCGCGCATGGACCGCGTGGCGGTTATCGCCGAGAGCGTCAACCTGGGCCGCGACCTGATCAACACGCCCGCCGAGGACATGGGCCCGGCCGAGCTGACCGACGCGGTCGCCGAGGCCGCCTCGGCCAATGGTGCGGAGCTGCGCATCATCGAGGGCGATGAGCTGCTGACCGAGAACTTCCCGTCAGTCTATGCCGTGGGCCGGGCGAGCAGCCGCCCGCCGCGGCTTGCCGATCTCGTCTGGGGCGATCGGGATGCGCCGAAGGTCACGCTCGTCGGCAAGGGTGTCTGCTTCGATTCCGGTGGCCTCGACCTCAAGCCCGCGACCGGCATGAAGATGATGAAGAAGGACATGGGCGGGGCGGCCGCGGCCATCGCTCTGGCGTCCATGATCATGCGTCTGAAGCTGCCGGTCAGGCTGCGCCTGCTGATCCCGGCGGTGGAGAATGCCGTTTCCGGCAATGCCTTCCGCCCGCTCGACGTCATTACCACGCGCAAGGGCCTGACCATCGAGATCGGCAATACGGATGCCGAGGGGCGGGTCATCCTGTGCGATGCGCTGGCTGAAGCCTCGACCGAGAAGCCCGATCTGCTGATCGACTTCGCAACGCTCACCGGTGCAGCGCGTGTCGCCCTGGGCCCCGAGATTCCGGCCTTCCTGTGCAACGACGACGCCTTGGCCGCCGAGGTCGTCGAACACGGCAAGAACGCCGAGGAGGAGGTCTGGCGCCTGCCGTTGTGGCCGGGCTACCGGACGTGGATGGAGAGCGATGTCGCCGATCTCTCGACGACCGGTTCCGGCAAGGGTGCGGGTGCCATTGCCGCCGCGCTTTTCCTGGAGCGTTTTGTCGATGACGACGTGTCCTGGGTCCATTTCGATATCATGGGCTGGAACGTGAACGGCAAGCCTGGCCGGCCCAAGGGTGGCGAGGTGATGGCGGTGCGCGGCCTGCTCGACCTGATCGAACGACGCTACAGGGGCTGATCGGAATGCCGGTTGCAGGGTTGGTCGACACGGCCGACGCGACGGTTCCGCTCGTCGCGCTGACCGCCGACGGCTACGCCGCATGGCTGGAGCAGCAACCGTCGCGCGTTGCGACATGGCTGCGCCACCACGATTTTGCGGCGAAGGCCGGTTCCTGGCTATCCATTCCCGAAGTCGATGGGGACATCGCAGCCATCGTCGCCGGGCTGGGCAATATGCCCGATGTCTGGTCGGCCGGCGCTCTGCCGATGGCTTTGCCGGAAGATCTCGTCGTGACGCTCGATGCGGCCTCCGACATCACGGGCGATCTCTTTGCCCGGAGTTGGGCCGCGGGTTGCTACCGCTTCACACGTTATCGCAAGGCCGATCGGCAGCCGACGTCGTTGCTCTGGCCAGAAGGTGTCGATGAGGACGTCGTCGGCGCCATGGCGGAGGCGCTGGCGCTGGGCCGCGATCTCGTCAACACGCCGGCTCAGGACATGGGCCCGGCCGAGCTTGAGGACGCCGCGGAGGCCCTGGCCGAGCAGCACGGCGGCGCGCTTTCCTCGATCCATGGCGAACGCCTGCTGTCGGAGAACCTGCCTGCCGTTCATGCCGTCGGCCGCGCCAGTTCCCGCGCACCGCGGCTGATCGACCTGACCTGGGGTTCCGAAGACGCGCCCAGGGTGACGCTGGTGGGGAAGGGCGTCTGCTTCGATACGGGTGGCCACAATCTCAAAAGCGCTTCCGGCATGGAGCGCATGAAGAAGGACATGGGCGGGGCCGCCTGTGTCCTTGCGGTGGCGCACCAGGTGATGGCGACCGATCTCCCCGTACGCCTGCGCGTGATCATTCCGGCCGTCGACAATGCGCTCGACGGCAATGCCATCAAGCCCGCGGACATCCTGCCGACCCGCAAAGGGATCTGGATCGAGATCGGCGATACGGACGCCGAGGGCCGGGTGATCCTGGCCGACGGCCTGGCGCTGGCCTGTGAAGAGAAGCCCGGGTTGCTCATTGATTTCGCCACACTGACCGGCGCGGCCCGCGTCGCGCTTGGCAACGACCTGCCAGCCTGCTTTTCCAACAGCGACGACTTGATGGCCTCGGTTCTGGAGGCAGGTGATGCGGTCACCGATCCGCTCTGGCCGATGCCGCTGCTGCGGAGCTACATGCCGCGCATGGCGGGCGAACTGGCCGACGTCAACACGATCGGTGACTGGTCCTTCGCCGATCACATCCAGGCCGCGCTGTTCCTGGAGAAGTTCGTCGCCGACGAGACACCCTGGCTCCACATCGACACCGTCTGCTGGAACGATGCGCCGCGCCCGGGCCGTCCGAAGGGCGGAGAAATCCAGAGTGCACGTGCGGTGTTCGAGATGTTGCGGCGGCGCTACCGGCCATGATCGACATGACGGGCAAGGCGGCCGCCGAATGGGCGCGACCCGGCGACGAGTCGTCGGAGAGCTGAAACCCGGTCGTTCGGTCAGTTGGTCGCAGCTTCGGCCGCCGCTTCCTCGTCTTTCCTCTGCTGGATCAGTTCGGCGTTGTCCTGCATCGCCTTCTTGCGTGCGCTGCACGCACAACCGCCGGATTCAGTGTAGGTTACAGGATCGACGAAGGGGCCCGACCACATGCCGGTGCCGCCTTGCCTGGCGGCCATGGCACGTTCAGCGTACTCATCACCCATCGTTTCGTCAGCGACAGCAAGGCCGGCATCGATCATCGCGCCAGCGAGATCGACGTCTCGGGCCGAGCAGCGGGCGACATGGTGCATCTGTTTGTCCTCGACATAGCCGGTTTCGGTGAGGTCAGTGCAGATGACCTCGGATGTGCCGATGACCTCCTCCAGATAGAGTGCCGCATCCCAGCCGCAGGACCAGATGCCGCCGGGTGCGCCGCAGGTCTGCGTGATGGTGGGGGCATGGACGCCGTAGAGCGTCACCTTCCGTTCGCCGAACTGCATGGTGTCGCCGGTCAGGACCATGGGCTGGCCCGCGAGGTCCGCAAGGGCGATGCCCGGGGCCAGAACGAAGGCTGCTGCGAGAAGACGTTGCACGGTGTCACCCCACTGTTTTCGTGTTTGGCATAGTATCGATCAAGCGACTGCGTTGCGCCAGGGAGCTGGAATTCACGATTCCGCAGGGTTCAGGACGGCGATCAACTCATCGTCGAACGGCACGAACGAGAGCTCGCGCCCGCACGCCCGAGCCAGGCTTTCGATATGCTTGCCGTAGGTTTCGCGCATGCCCTTGTCGCGTCCGCCGAGCGAACGGACGGGGTAGCTCACGACGATGCGGGGCACGCCTGCGAGGCGTTGGAGAAGGGTGAGGGCGGCACCGTCCTCCTGCTGTTCGAGGCAGGGCAGGGTCTTCAGGACCAGGGCCAGCTCCACATCGCTCGGCAGCGTCTCGGTGAGAACATCGGTCCAGATGGCCTCTCCGGGACGATCGACGAGTTGCAGATAGCGTCCGATGGCGTCCGACATCCGCCGATCGATCTCAAGGGCGGTATAGCGGGCGTCCGTCGCCAAACCCATGAACGGCAGGGCAAACGCGTTGAATCCCGCCGCAACGTCCAGAACATTCGACGAAAGCCCGATTTCGCCCCAGATCGCCGCGTAGAATGCCTCGGTCCGCTCCAGACGCTCGGCGCTGGAACGATGAAGGCGGAGGGCCCTTCGGGAGGTCTCCTCCATGTCTGAGCCGGCTTCCATGCTGTCGAGCAGCTTGTCGAGGTTTCGCAGACTGCCGGGTTCGAGGTAGGCACCGAAGGCCTGGTGCAGCTTGCGCTTGGCCGCCTTCAGCGCGTCCGACGGCTTGCCATGGCGGGCAAGGGCCCATTGGGCCGTGCGCTCAAGCGCCGCGGGAGCCAGGTCGCGATACTTCGACGAGTCGGCGAGGCCCGCAACGACCGTTTGCAACGCATCAGCCATGGTCCTCCTGATCACGCAGGCGGTCGATCATCCAAGCATAGAATTTCAGGTTGTGGCGGGTTGCGAGCCGCTCGGCCGAGGGTTCGTTGATCCTGAACAGGTGATGGAGATAGCTGCGTGCGGGGCCTGTCGGGTCGAGCACGGGATCAACCGGTGCAGCCTCTCGTGAATGCTGTTCATGTTCAAGATAAAGAACGTCGTAAAAATCATTTTTTATCAATTGTTTATGTGAGCTTTCCAATGTTTTGTAAAGGCGTTTGCGGCGAGCGTTGCGGGTCGGTAGCGCACAATCGAACAGTCGGTAACCGGCGTTCCAGGCCGACACCAGATTCTCCGGTTTTCCGATGCCGAGGGCATGTTTGGGAGCCTCTGGCGGTAGCAGTTCGGCGGTCAGCGCGACCATGTCGGTCAACAGGCCATCATCGCCGATGGGCCAGCCGCCGAAGCCGAAGCCGTCGAAACCCATGGCCGCCAGTTCGTGGGCGCATCGGCGCCGCAACTCCGGGTCGTTACCGCCCTGAACCACGGCGAAGAGAAGCGTGCGTTCCTGTCCGTCCGCATTGCCTGGTTCGGTGCCGACGCGTGCGGTATATTCCTCACGGCAGCGCCGGGCCCAGGTCAACGATCGCTCCACGCTCTGGCGCTGCACGTCGGCCGCATCGTCGGGGTGGGTGCACTGGTCGAGGCAGAACAGGATGTCAGTACCGAGCTCCATCTGCCGCCGAATGCATTTTTCCGGGGTCAGAAGGTGTTTCTTGCCGCCCCTTTCGTGACGATAAACGAACCCTTTGTCGGTGACGCTGCCCAGACCGGCGCCGGACGCGGCCATCGACCAAGCCTGGAATCCGCCGGAATCGGAGGCGGCAACGCCGTTCCAGCCCATGAAGTGGTGCACCCCGCCGACCGCTGCGATTGTCGATGTGCCGGGCCGTGTCGCAAGGTGAAAGCTGTTGACCATCATTGCCTCGATCCCGCATTCGGCGAGATCACGGGAGTCGAGGCCTTTGACCACGGCGCGCGTGCCGTCGGGCAGAAAGGCCGGCAGGCGCAGGTCGCCACGGCGGGTCCGGAGCGTCTTCATGGCTCTTCGCCGCTGCGCAGAAACTTCGGATTGTTGCCTGCGATCACGAGCGTGACCTCGCCGCGGGGCGTTTCCTCGGCGAATCGGCCGGAGAGATCCGACAGCCAGCCGCGGGCGGTTTCCTCGAACATCTTGGTCAGTTCGATCGCCACCGCGGCGCGGCGATCGCCGAAGACATCAAGGCAGTCGGCGAGCAGGGCACCCAGACGATGGGGTGATTCGAACAGAACCTGGGTGTGCTCGCTCTCGACCTCGGCGGCCAGAAAGTTGCGGCGTTTGCCCGGCTTGCGCGGCGGAAAGCCCCGGAACGTGTAGCTCGCGGCCGACAGCCCGGACAGTGCCAGCGCCGTGGCGACCGCCGTTGGTCCGGGTACGACCTCGACGGCAAAACCTTCCTCGGTCGCCATCTGCACGGCCCGAAAGCCCGGATCGCTGATGCCGGGCATGCCGGCATCCGTTGCAAGGCCGACCCGCAGACCCTGGCGCAACAGCCCGGCCATGCGTTCGACGGCCTTGTCTTCGTTGTGGTCGCCGCAGGAGAAGATCGTGCGGGGACTCTGGAGGCTTGAATGCTCGTAGATCTTGCGGGTTCGGCGGGTGTCTTCGCAGGCCAGTGCATCGAGCGCGCCCAAGGTGTCGAGGACCCGCTTCGAGATGTCGTCCAGATTGCCGATTGGCGTGCCGATCAGCACGAGCGTACCTGTCATGCGCTTTCCGTTCTTGACCACGCGCCTGCCTATGGCTTCCATGCCCGCGATCTTGCGGGTTGTCGAGTATGGCGAGTTCGATAGAGGCGCTTGGCGCCTTGATGGCGCCTCGGCGGATTGCCGTGGTCGGTGCCACACCGCGCGAAGGCGCGGTCGGAAACCGGGTCATTGAGCATGTGGCAGGGCCGCGAAGCTCGAGCAGCGTGGTGGCGATCAATCCGGGATACGACGAGGTGCTGGGCCGGACCTGTTATCCGTCGCTCGAGGCGGTGCCGAAGACCCCCGATTGTGCCGTCATGTGTGTCTCCGACAGCCGGATCGAGGCCGCCGTGCACGATGCGGCCAAGGCGGGGGTGAAGGCTCTGGTTCTGCTCGGTCGTCTCTACGACCCCACGAACGACCGCCCGAACCTGGCCGAACGGATTGAGGCTATGGCGCGTGAAGCGGGGATGGCCGCCTGCGGCGCGAACTGCATGGGGCTCTTCAACTCCGTCGACGATCTCTATCTCTCGATGACCCATCTGCCCTGCCATGATCGCCCGGGGCGCATCGGGATGCTGTCGCATAGCGGCTCAACCTGGTCCGGATTGGGTGGCAACGGCCGGCCGTTGCGCTTCAACATCGGCGTCTCCATGGGCTTCGAGCTTGTCACGGGCGTTGCCGACTACATCGACTACATGGTCGAACGTCCGGAGACAGCGGCGATTGCCCTGGTGCTGGAGACGGTGCGCGACGGCGAGCGGTTTGTGGCGGCCGCGGAACGGGCCGATCGTTCGGGGATTCCCCTGGTTGCACTGAAGCTCGGCAAGTCCGACAAGGCGCGCGAGTTCGCGCTGTCTCACAGCGGCGCGCTGGCAGGCAACGAGCGGATCTACGACGCGGTCTTTCGCCGTCACAACGTGATCGGTGTCGATACGCTCGACGAAATGCTCGACACGCTGGAGGCCATGGCCTGCGACAGGGTGCCGACAACCGACACCGTGAGCATCCAGACTGATTCCGGCGGCGAACGCCAGCTCATCGCTGACATCGCCGAACGCAACAACGTGCCGCTGACCGTCTTCAGCGAAGCAACACAGCAGGCTCTTGCGGAGACGCTTGATCCCGGACTGGAGCCCGAGAACCCGGTCGATTACTGGGGCGAGGGCGGCCTGCCGGTCGCAGCCAGAGTGATGAATGTCATCGCCGATGCGCCGGAGACCGGGGTTGTGGTTTTCGCGACCAACATGGTCTCGGGCCGGGCGATCCTCTACGCCTCGACCGAAGCCTTGGAGGGCGCGCACAAGGCGACCGACAAACCCTGCATGATGCTTGCCAACATCGCCTCGACGATTGACGAGGGCGAGGCCGTGCGCCTTCGCGAGGCCGGCATTCCCGTGCTGTCGGGAACAGAGACCGGCCTGCGCGCCATCAAGCATCTGATCGACTGGCATTGCCGGCACCGCGAGGGGCGCGATGACGTCACGCCTCCCTCGCGCGCCGTGATCGCGGGCTGGCGCAAGCGGCTCGCGGGCCGCGATCTCACGCCCGAGGCGATGATGGGACTCGTTGCTGATTTCGGTGTCTCGGTCCCGATGACCCTCGTGTGCGAAACCCGCGAGCAGGTTACCGCGGCGGCGGTGCAGCTTGGCTTTCCGGTGGTTCTCAAGACCGCGGAGCCGTCGATCCTGCACAAGACCGACGTCGGCGGTGTTGTTCTGGGATTGGCCGACAAGGAGGCCCTGCTTGCCGCCTACGACATGATGGCGGCATCGCTTGGGCCGCGCGTCCTTCTCCAGGACACCGTGCTTCCGGGTATCGAGATGCTTGTCGGCATGATCAACGATGCGAATTTCGGACCGATTCTGACGATCGCGATGGGGGGGAGCCTCGTGGAGGTTCTCAACGACGCGGTGATGGTCGTGCCGCCTGTCTCCCCGTCCGAGGCAGCGGACCTGATCGCCAGCCTGAAGGCCTCGAAGCTGCTCGATGGGGTGCGGGGACGGCCTGCGGGCGATCGCGCGACCCTTGCGGAGACCGTTTCGCGGCTCTCGGTCATGGCCGCGGAACTGGGGGATCTGATTGCCGAGTTCGACGTCAATCCCGTGCTGGTGCACGAAACCGGCGTCACCGCCGTCGATGCGCTCGTGACACGCCGAAAAGCGTGACAGTCCGATGGCTGGGAGCCATGCAGTTTTTGCATGGCTGAGGTTCTGAAATCCCGCTACTGCGATGATTTGGGAAACATTATCTCTTCCCCAGCAGGCTCCATTCCGGGCCTCTTGAGACAAGGGAAAAGTGCCATGACCAATCTTCTTCGTAAGCTGCGCAACGAACTGCGTATGAAGACCATGCGTCGTGAGCTCGCCGGCCTGACGGACGGCCAGTTGGACGATCTGGGCATTCATCGCGGCCAGATCTCCGACCTGGCTCGTTACTGCCACGGTGCCGGTCCGCGTCCGGACTGCATCTAACGAATTCGCATCACGTCTGCGGGCGCGAAAGCGACAGAGTTCTCAAGGTCGAGGATTTGCTCCCAATGGTGGATCTGACGAAACCAGAGGACACACCAGGTCGAGGCCCGGGGATAGCTCCGGGCCTCGATCGATTCAGGGGCTCCGAATCGTCTCGATCAGCCAGTCCCTGAAGGTCGCGATATCCGCGCGGTCGCGATCGGATGGCTTTGTCGCGACGACATAGCCGGTGTGGGTCGGAATTGCCTCCGGCACAGGGCGAACAAGGCGTTCGGCGGCCAGATCGTCCATGACGATCGCTGTGCAGGCCAAGGCAATGCCCTGCCCGTTTCGGGCGGCGTCCATGATCGAGGTGCCGGCCACCATGCGCAGGGTGGGCCGCCCTGAAGAGTGACGCGCTCAGGACGGAAAACCTCGCCATCATCGAACATGCAGCGGCCCGCACGGCCTTCGGGGTGCCGATGTTTTTCGTCGTCGACAGGATGTTCTGGGGCAACGACCGGTTGCTTCTGGTCGAGGCTGTGATCCAAGGAAGGAGCTGAAAACAAGACCCGCCGGGTGCGTGTCCTCTCGGCGGGTCCGTACTGTGCCTTAGCGCGCCACCGATGCGTTGAGCATCCAGGCTGTCTTGTCGTGCTCGGTCATGCGGCCGATCATCATGTCGGCGGTGACCTCGTCATCGACCGCCTGAGCCGCCTGTTTGGCGGCCAGAGCCGACTGCGCCAGTGCCGTGTGATCGCGGGCCAGTTCCATCAGCATGTCATCGGCCTCGTCGAGACCCTGGTCCTCGTGCAGCCCCGACATCTTGGCGAAGGCCGCGTATGTGCCCGGCGCCTTGTGTCCCAGGGCGCGGATACGCTCGGCGATCTCGTCGGCAGCGAGGAACAGCGCGTTGTACTGCTCGCCGAACATGGCGTGCAGGCTGTGGAAGCGGGGACCCGTGACATTCCAGTGGTAGCCTTGGGTCTTGAGCATGAGGAGATAGGTGTCGGCGAGCACGGTTCCGAGCTTGCCGGCCACGACACGACGGCTGTTGGCCGTGTTCGTCTGCGGTGCCTGGGTCATTGTTATTCTCCGGAATTAGAATAATTCGGATATAGGGGATAAATACACGGTTTCAAGGCGTTGGCACCTCGAAACCTAATCTGCTGCGTTCGAAAGAGATACGGTCAGTCCGAGCCAGCGGTCGATGAAGCGGGGTACCCAAGCCTCGACAAGATGATCGTACTTCTCCGCGTTGGCGAGCTGTTCCTCGGTCGACTGCGCGCCCGGATACTCAAGCTTGGGATGGGGCTCTTCGATACCCGTCCAGTACCTGATGATGTCGACCGTGCACTCGGGGTGGAACTGCACACCGTAGACGTTGCCGTCCATGCGGTACATCTGATTGGGGAAGTGCCCGCTGGCGCCGCTCGCCAGCAATTCGCAGCCCGACGGCAGGTCGAAACCCTCACTGTGCCACTGGTAGAAGAAACGCATGTCGCCCAGCAGGTCGTCGCCGTGGGCGGTCGGCAGCACCTCGGTATAGCCAATCTCGTGCCAGCCCTCGTGATGCGGTTTGACCGTCGCGCCCAGACAGCGGGCCAGCATCTGGGCACCGAGGCAGACACCCAGAAACGGCGTGCCGGACTCCAGCACCTTGTCGATCCAGACCAGTTCGCTGGCGATGAAATCGAGCGTGTCGTCGTCGTTTGCGCTCATGGGACCGCCGAACACGATGGCGCCGGCGATGTCGTCGAATTCTTCGGGAAGGCTGTCACCCTCCCTGACGCAGCAACGGACCTCCTCGAAACCCTTGTCGCACACGGTGCAGCCGATCCGACCGGTGTTCGACTCGTTGCCGTGAACGACGCAGATGACCTTGTTCTTCATGAGCCCGGAGTGTCGCGATCCCGGACGCGCCGTCAACCGGCTCTCGTCCGGGATCGATTCAGACGGAAAGCGGCAGTGTGTCGGACTGAAGCTGGCGCACCTTGAAGCCCGCCGCTGTCAGCCTGCCCATGATGTTGGAGATATGGTCGCGGTCGAGCGTTTCCAGCACCACGTCGAGATCGGCCTGCTTGACCGGCAGGCTGGAGAACGCGCGCTGGTGGTAAACCTCAATGATGTTGGCATCGCTCTCGCCAATCACGGCGGCGATATGCGCCAGCGTGCCCGGTGCATCGGGAATCTCGATGCGCAGCTGCACCATACGCCCGTCGCGCACGAGGCCGTGTTCGATCACGGCCGACAGGATCCGGCTGTCGATGTTGCCGCCGCTCAGCACGAGGCCGACCCTTTTGCCCGAGAAACGTTCGGGATGAGCGAGCAGGGCGGCGAGGCACGCCGCGCCGCCGCCTTCCGAAACCGTCTTCTCGATCTCGACGAAGGTCTGCACCGCGTGTTCGAGCTGATCCTCGGTGACCAGGATGATGTCTGAGACCAACTCCTTGATGACAGGGATGTTGAGCTTTCCGGGGGTTTTCACTGCGATGCCGTCGGCGATCGTGCGTCCGCCCGCCTTCACGTTCAGCCCCTGTATTGTCTGGTACATGGAGGGGAACATGGCGGCTTCGACACCGATCATCTCCAGCTCGGGCTTGATCTCCTTGGCTGCCGTGGCGATGCCGCCGATCAGCCCGCCACCGCCGATCGGGACGATGATCACGTCGAGGTCGGGCACAGCTTCCATCATCTCGAGGCCAATCGTGCCCTGGCCCGCCATGACCTTCTCATCGTCATAGGGATGGACGAGGGTGAGGTTTTCGTCGGCCGCGATCTGGCGCGCCGCGATGGCGGCTTCGTCGATGGTCTCGCCAGACAGCACCACGCGTGCACCGAAGCGGCGCGTGTTCTTGACCTTCACGGTGGGTGCGCCCTCGGGCATGACAATCGTCGCGGGAATGCCAAGCCGCTGGGCATGGTAGGCGACGGCCTGAGCGTGGTTTCCGGCCGACATCGCGATCACGCCACGCTCGCGTTCGTCGTCGGTGAGTGCGGACATCTTCACCAGCGAGCCACGGTCCTTGAACGAGGCTGTGAACTGCAGGTTCTCGAACTTGACCCAGACCTCCGCGCCACTCATTTCCGAAAGTGTGCGCGAATGCGTGCAGGGCGTCTTGATGATCTGGCCTTCCAGCAACTCTGCTGCAGCCTGAATGTCGGCAAGCGTCAACGTCATGACACGGCGTCCCGTTAGATGACGGAGTGTTATGCCCAAGAGTTTTGCGGAAAACGAGCCCGGAATCGACCCCGGTCTCGCCGTTCATGGCCGCGACGGGCCGAAATCAAGTCCCATAGACGCCAGTGAGGTCCGATGACGACCCGCAATCTCAACGACCTTTTCTCGCTCAGATCCATGGCTTTGATCGGTGACAGCAATCGCCGCGCAGCGTGGGACGCACGGTGATGCGGAATCTGCTGGAGGGCGGTTTTTCCGGGCCAATCATGCCGGTGAACCCCGGCTGGTTGATCGGTCGAGGGCGTTCTTTGCTATCCCGGGGTCGCGGACCTGTCGATCATGCCCGAACTGGCCGTCATTTGCGCGCCGTCGGCGACGGTACCCGACCCGATTGTCGGTCCGGTCGTGCTGTTCGGCGCAGGGGGAAAGGCCGTTGAGGTTGTGGCTGATCGCAGCGTTGCGCTGCCGCCACTCACCATGAAGCTCGCGAAGGAGCTTGTGGCCGAGACGCGCGCCACGCGCCTCCTGGAGGGTTATCGGGATGAGCCGGCGGTCGACCGGGAGATGGCCTTTGTCGCAATCGGCGGGGAGGGCGACACATTCGGTGTGATGCGCTCGGTGACCGATCCCGATAACGAGGATGCCCAGTCTGCCATTGTCATCCGCTCGGATGTGCAGGGCAGGAGGGCTCGGCATTGCGTTGATGAAGAAGATCATCGCCTGCACGCGCCAGCGCGGTACGAACGGATCGTTGGCGAGATCCTTCACAACAATCAGCGTATGCGCAATCTGGCCCGTAACCTGGCTTTTGTCGCGAACCCGGAACCCTGTCCCTATGCGGTGCGCGTGGCGCTCGACCTGACCGTCTGATCAGCCTTGGGCGTGCCGCAGGGTCTCAGGCGTGTCGAAATCGAGCAGCACGGCATCGTCGTCGAGCGGCACTTCGGCGACGAATTCCTCGTTCTCGCCGATCAGGTGGCGCGCGCCCGTGTCTCCGGTCACTTGGCTTATCGCGTCGAAAAATCGCCGGTCCCACAGGACTGGGTTGCCGCGTTTACCGTTGTGCGTCGGCACCACGATGGCGCGCCCTTCGGCAGGAGCGTAAGCCGAGGTGAGTGTCGACAGGATTTCGGCGGAGATCCGGGGCATATCGCCCAGGCAGACCAGGGCAGCATCCGTGTTGTCGGGCAGTGCTGCGATTCCGACGCGCAAGGAGGTGCTGAGACCGTCCGCGAAGGCCGGATTGTGCGTGAACGCCACCGGGCAGTCGGCGAGTGCGGCCTCGACCTCTCGGCTTTCGTGACCTGTCACCACGGTGATGCGTTCGAGGCCTGAGGCTGCAAGCGCTTCGACGGTGTGACGGACCACGGGTTTGCCGTCGATCTCGATCAGCAGCTTGTTGCGCGGGCCCATACGGCGGCTCTGGCCGGCTGCCAGGACGACCGCGGCGAAGCGCGGTGTGCGCTGGGGGCGCGTCTCGGCATCTTCCTCCTCGGCACGAGGTTGGGGACGAAGCGGGATCTCCTTGAGCAGGCCGCCGACGCCCATGGCCATGATGTCACGGCCAGTGACGCGCAGCCCGGCGGCGATGCGTTGCAGCACCCGGTCGAAACCGTTCAGTTTCGGCGAGCGTGCGCATCCGGGTAGGCCGAGAACGGCCACGTGGCCCCGGTGGCCGAGAAGCAACAGGTTGCCGGGATCGACCGGCATGCCGAGATGGTCGACTGTGCCGCCGGCGGCTTCGATCGCGACCGGGATGACATCGCGTCGGTCGGTGATCGCAGATGCTCCGTAGATCAGCACGAGGTCGTGCGTCTCGGCTTGCTGTTCGATGGCCGAGGCCAGGGCTTCGGTCCGGTGCGCGACCCGGCATTTTGAGTCGAGCGTCAGACCGAGGGCTGCCAGGCGGTCGGTGACGACATCAGCCGTCTTGTCGAGCACGCCCGGTTTGATCGCGGCGGTTTCGGTCAGGATAAGCGCGGTGCTGCGGGCGCGGAACGGTGCGACTCCGATGGTGCCGTTGGACGCGAGGGCGGCCTCAAGGCAACGGTCGAGCGTGGCCTGCGGGACGGCGAAGGGGATAATCTTGATGGTGGCGACCATCTGGTCGGGCGTCACAACGTCGAACGACGGCAGGGTCGCGACCGTGACGGCTTCGTCGATCAGGTTGACCGCATCGATCGCGGCGATGTCGAGGGTCGCCACCCCCGCCGCCTCGCTGAAAAGATTGACGCGCCCCGTGAAGGGGCGCTGCACCCGGATCGCAGACCCGGCAAGCGCGTCGGCAAGCAGACACGCAGCGTCGTCCTCATGGACGTCGTCGGGATCGAGGTGCGCGACAGTGACATGGCTGTATCCGGCCTCCGCCAGATCCGAAGCGTGCTCGGCCTGCAGAATCAGGCCCTTCCTGAAAGTGCGGGTGCCGCAGCGTGTGCTGTGGACCAGAATCGCACCGGCAGCCTGATCGACAGGAACGTCGCCGAAGTTCATGCCAGCTTGCCGCGCTGGGCCGCCACGACCTCGGCCATGATCGACAAGGCGATCTCGGATGGTGTCCTGGCACCGATGTCGAGGCCGACCGGCCCCTTGATGCGTGTGATCAATGCTTCGTCGAAGCCGCCTTCGGTCAGGCGCGAGACACGTTTGGCATGGGTCCGCGTGCTGCCCAGCGCGCCGATGTAGAACACCGGGGCCCGTAATGCGAAGTGCAGCGCGGGATCGTCGATCTTCGGATCGTGGGTAAGCGTCACCACAGCGGTGCGATGGTCCGGTGCGAGTTCGGCCATGGCGTCATCGGGCCAGGCATTGAGCAGGGTGATCCCCGGTAACCGCGTGGTGTCGGTCCAGGCATGGCGGGGATCGATAACGGTCATGGCGTAGCCGGTGATGCGGGCGAGCGCCGCGAGCGGCTCGGCGACATGCACGGCGCCGACCACGATCAATCGGAGCGGCGGGTTGAAGACGTGCAGAAACAGGCGGCGGCCATCGATCTCCACGGCTGTGGATCGGTCGGAAGCGAAAGCGTCGGCCACCGCGTCGGCGAGTTCCGGATCCGGTGCATCACCGAGCGCGATCAGCTTCTCGTCGCCGGAATCAAGCCAGGTCGCGACGATGACGGCGCGTTGTTCGCGTCTCGCCTCGTTGAGCGCCGAAAGTGTGGCGGCCCTCATGTCAGGGGGGCGACGAAGACGTGGACCGTGCCACCGCAGGTCAGGCCGACCTCCCAGGCACGCTCGTTGCTGACCGAAAACTCGAGATTACGAACGGCACCGTCGGCGATTGCGGCCTGGGCTTCGCCGATCACCGCGCCTTCGATGCAGCCGCCCGAGACCGAGCCCCGGAAGGTGCCGTCCTCGCGTACGGCAAGCTGGCTGCCGACCGGTCTGGGGCTCGAGCCCCAGGTGTTGGTCACTGTGGCGAGCGCGACCTTGTGGCCGGACCTCGCCCAGCCCTCGGCCATTTCGAGAACATCCTCGTTAAGGCTGCCTTCAGCCATTGTTTTCATCTCCTTGTCGGTCAGCCGGTCGGGACCGCCGAGCGCCTCGGCCAGGTCCTCGAGACTTTCCAGATTATGGCATGTTCGGAAGGCATCGACATGGGACAGCATCATGCGGCCATCCCGTGATCGCGGTTCGAAACCGCGCCAGCGCAGAAGTGGGTTGAGCCAGATCAGCTTGCGGCAGGACTGCTGAAGCAGAACGGCAGAGTCCGTGCCCTTCACCCGCTCGCTGCAGCCGGGCACCTTGCGGCGCAGAATCTCGAGTTCCCGTTACGCGCCGGGGTCATCGGCCCGGTGGTAGAGACAGCACCGCTTGAGCGCGTGCTGGATCTCGCGCGTTGGGTTCGACGATATCACGACAACGGGTGGTTTGTCGGCGCGGTCGAGTTCATCGATCAGCAGGATCGGCGGACCGGATCTCGATCATCTGACAAGGGTCGTTCCACTCGTGGAAAGCATGCGCGATGTCGAGCCCCTTGTAACACTGCAGCCTGATCAGGTCCCGCCCCAGCGCAGCGGCCAGGACCCTGGCCGTCTCCATCTTGCCGATCATGATACGTCATTGTGTCAGAAACCCGACAGCCTTTCGCGGATTTCTTCGGAAATCCGCCAGCCCGCGAGGCTGTCACGCACGATTCGGTCGAGATCGCCGGTCAGGTTGACGTTGAGTTCGATCGGGTAGCCGTCATAAAGGTCCGGGTTGGCCCCGGCGATGTGGAGCCCGAGCTCGGTCTCGCCGCCGGCCTCGCGGTTTATATCGACGCCCAGCGCCGTGAACTGAAAGTTCTCAAACGCGCCGAGCACAAGCGCCATGTTCTCGTCGTCGAGCGCGAACGGCATGTCGCCGTCTCCCGGTGTGTAGTGCAGGGTGCCCGGCGAATCCGCGTCGAGACGCCCACCCTTGATGACGACATCGTCATCGCTGATGACAACGGGGATTGAACCTGTCAGTCGGGCGTCGATCGAGAGTCCGGGGATGTCGACGTTCTCAAGCAACGTTCCGAGGTCGATGCCTCGAATGTTGAGCATGACCTCGTTCCCGTCCGGCATGAACCGAAGGATGGACGGATTGACGACCACATGACCGCCGGCGAGTTCTGCCGATGCGAACTGGAGCAAGAGACTGTCGTCGCCCGGAAGCGAGAGTGTGACGGCAAGATCGGTCAGTGGAACACCGGCATCGATACGCCGTGCGGACAGCGTTTGCTGGGGCGGCGTCGAAAGCGGGGCGACGTTGGTGAAGGTGACGGAGCCGTCCAGCCCCTCGATGGCGATATCTCCGTTCCGGCCGGAAACCTCCAGAAAGGAGAGGGTAAGGTTGGACGAGGTCACACCGCGTTCGGCAACGATCTCGCCATAGAGCTCGATGGCGCCCGTTGCGTCTGTCAGCAGCGTACCGTAGAGCGGCGAGACGTCCTGCGGTTGGCTGCCGTCTTCGAAACGAATCGCCGGCACGCGGACAAGGGCCCGCAGCCGCTCGGTTTCGGGTTCATAGCTCGCCTCCATGTTGGCGAGATAGCGGCGACCGTCCATGTGAAGGTTGCCATTGAAGCGCATATCATCGCCCAGAGGCCAGACCGGAGAGACGGAGAAATCGGCGACCATCGGACTGAACCGGGCGGGTTCGAGGATATCCTCGACTTGGCGGATATCGGCATTGATCTGAGGCCAATCCGACAGTCCGTTGTTGTAGGTGGCGAGGATACGAATGTCGCCGAGCCGGACGTCGGGTCCCAGAACGGCGAGGTCGCCACCGTCGGTCTCAATCGTGCCTTGGAAATGGTAGGAGCCGAGACTGCCGAACCGGATGCCCATGTTCGGCAGGGTGCCGCGCAGCGTCGCCAGGGTGTTGCCCTCGTCGAACAGGTCGACATGGGCGCCGGTCGGACCGATCAGCAAGCGGACATCCCAGCTCCAATCTCTGTTGAATCGCTCCAGGACGAGCAGAGGCAGGGATTCCGGCTCGAGCTTGATTGATGTGGCGTCCCATGAGCGGAACCGTGGATGCTCTGCGCTCTCGAGATCGAGCCATGCCGTATCGGTCAGCCTGACGTGAAAACGTTTGTCGATCAGCTCGAGGTTGAGCGGCAGCTCGGCCAGAAGACCTGTCGCCGTGATCCCGGTTGCCTCCAGGCTGTCCGCCCTGAAGAGGGCAACAGGATCGACCGCAGCCTGCGTCGCACCGTCGACATGTTCGATCCGCAAGGGCATGTCGAGAACCACGCCACGAGCCTCGACATCGGCCGTCGCTGCCGTATCGAGCCTGGCTTGCAGGTTGACCGCACCATCGAAGATCGCGGGCGTACCGGAAAGTTGCCCGCTGAGCCGGATGATCCCATCGACAGCGTCCGGAATAATGTCACCGGAAGCGGCAAACTCGAAGGTCGAGAGCGAAAATGTATCGAATATGCCCGAAACATCGAAGCCGGCGTCGCCGCGGACAAACACCTGCCCTTCGAATGTTTCGCCCGACGTGATGGCGGCGGTCAGCGATCCCGTCAGCGCGGTCTCGTCGCGCGCGACCGGCAGTCGCACGACAACACCTCCCGGCGGCACGGTGACGTCGAAGGTGCGATCGAAGGCCGCACTGACGCCGTCGTCTTCCGCCGGGGTATGGACGACCAGTTCGTGAAGATGGCCACCTTCGCTTGCCACGATATCGAGAACGCCAACTGACAGAGCGGCTTCGAGCGCCAACTCCGATGCTGCGATGGCCAAGGTTTCCCGGACAGCGAGCGGGCCCGTCACGATTCTGGCCGAACCCGCCACGTCGACGGCACCTGGCGAGAGTGGCCCGGATCCCGGCGCTTGACCTTCCAGCGAGAAGGTCATCTGAGCCGGCCCGCCGAACGTGATGTCCTCCAGGATCGGAAGGGCGAGAGGCTCGCGGATTGCCAGAAACCCGGTACTCGCGATCCGAATGTGTTCGTCGACCGGCCCGGATACGAACGAGAGCGTCGCCGAAAGCGCTGAGGTCTCGTGCCCGATCATAAGGTCGCCGAAAGCGCTATGGCCATCCCAGGTTCCCTGAAGCGCCAGCGGCCCGGTAGGGTAGCCGTCGATCTCACCCTCGGTCGCACGCAGGTCTGCAGACCAGGCGATCGGCTCGTGTGGTGAGGCCAAGGTGACCTGGAGCGCGCCGGTGATCCCCGACAACCCGATCCCTTCGTGTGCGACATTGATCTGCCGGGGCGTCACGACGAGCGTCTGCGCTCCCGTCAGTGGATCGACCACGTAGGAGATCGTGCCGTCACCGTTCGCGATTCCGGATCGCAGGGTCCATGAACCGGCACCCGAAAGCGATCCCGGTCCGGCCTGCAATGCACCATCGAACGCGATCGATGCTTCACCCTCCGGATGCACAATCCGAACCTCGATCGCTTCGGCGACAAGGTGGGCAAACGGGCTGACCTGATCACCCGAACCGTCGCCTTCGACCCAGGCCAGCACCTCGGCAGTCTTGCCTGTCAGGATGTTGTTTTCATCGAGATTGAGCTTGAGCGTTGTCCCGGTCAACCGGACGGCTTCGACGCGGCCATCAAGCAACTGCCGGAAGCTGTAGGTCAGCACGACGCGATCGATCCGGGCCAGACCGTCGATGGTGACATCGGTCAGCACCGTGCGGTCGGTAAGGACCTCGGCCACGCTGTAGCGGGTATCCGGGAAGGGTGTTTCGTGGAGCCCGCGCTGGATGAGCCAGACGACGATCTCGGCGCGCGCGCCGAACCACGCGGCCACGATCACGGCCGCCGCGACCAGGACGATGATCGAAAGACAGCGGACGGTGCGGCGCAAGAAGCCGATCAGGTCCTGGATGAAGAGCAGCACACCACAAGTCTAACGCGAAGCCGGGACCTGTGCATGATCAACCCTCGGTGTTGGGAGGGATCAGCCGAGCGCCTTGGCAACGGCGCGCTTGGCCATCACCGTGACCAGATGGGCGCGGTCGTCGGCCACGCCTTCGATTGTCGTGATCTCGGCTCACTCGGCTTCCCTTTCGATCTCCTGGCAGCCGGGAATGTACTGCTTGAAAATCTCGGGATCGTTGAGAGGCCTCCCGCACAGCCTGGCGCGGGGCTGCGATGCGGTACTCGTCTTTCAGGTCTATCCGTGTCTTCCGTTTGGCTCTCAGAAGCCTCTGATGAGTTGCATGATCAGAACAAGACCGAACAACACTATCACAACGAGGGAGGCGGTGCTGATGACGGGGTCGCGGGCGAACAGGCCCTGGGGGCCGTGCCAGCGCATCGCCAGACCGATCGTGCCGTTGATGCCGGATCGTGCGGCCTCGCGCAGCGGCACGCCGATCGCTTCAAGAACGCTGCGGAACAAGCGTACCGCCCGCGGCAGCAGCCAGCGATAGCTCCATTCGGCGTCGACATTGACGCCTGCCCGTTCCGGCGGCTCGAGCTTTGTCAGCCGCAGGACAACGAAACACAGCGCTGCGAACAACAGTAGCTGCATCTGTGTCAGGACATGCTCGACCGTGTAGGGCGCATAGGTCACGGGGTAAGGCAGGTGTTCATAAAGCAGACGCGGGAAGACCCCGATCCCGATGCAGAACACGGCCGCGATCGCCATGGCGATCAGCATCGACATCGGCGCTTCCTTCGGGCGCAGGCCGGAGTCGTGGTTGAAGAATGCAAAGAACGGGATCTTGATGCCCGCGTGGTGCAACACGCCGGCCGAAGCAAACAACAGCGCGATCCAGACCCAGTCGTGGCCTTCCTTCAGAGCCGCACTCATGACCATGGCCTTGGCGACGAATCCGGAGAACAGCGGGAAGGCCGAGATCGATGCCGCACCGATGATGCAGAGCACGGTGGTCCTGGGCATGGTGCGATAGAGCCCGCCGAGCTCCGTGGCGCCCATCTTGCCCGTGCGGAACAGAACCGCGCCCATCGACATGAAGAGCAGCGATTTGTAGAGCACGTGCGCAAAGGCGTGGGCCGCAGCACCATTGATGGAGAGCTCGGTGCCGATCCCGATGCCGGTGATCATGAAACCGAGCTGGTTGAGCAGGCTGTACGACAGCACTCTGCGCAGATTGTCCTCGATCACGGCGTAGAAGATCGGGAACAGCGTCATCGCCGCGCCGATGTAGATCAGCAGCTCGGTGCCCGGGAACATTGTGGCCAGGCAGTAGATCGAGGTCTTGGTGGTGAGCGCACTCATCAGCACCGTGCCGGTCACGGGCGCTTTGGGGTAGGTGTCGGTGATCCAGTTGTGGAGCAGCGGGAAGCCGGCCTTGATGCCCAGCGACATCAGGATGAGCCAGGCTGCCAGGCCTTCGAGCTCCATCGGATGCATGACGAGCGACTCGCCCTGGCTGGCGAGGGCCGCGATGCCACCGATCATGAGCAGGCCCGAAAGCACCTGGAGCATCATGTAACGCATGGCCGCGCCTTCGGCGTCCGGCGTCCGGCGTGCCAGGATCAGGAAGACGGAGGTGAGGCCAAGCCCCTCCCAGAACAACAGCAGGGTCAGCAGGTCGCCCGCGAACACGGCACCCATCGTGCTGGCGGCATAGGCCAGGCCCGCGGTCTGCTCGAGTTTGCTGGGCTGGTGCAGCCCGTAGACCATCGCGATGAAGGTGGCGATCGTGAAAAGCCAGCCGAACAGCATCGACAGGCGGTCGGGCTGGACGAGGATGAGCTCCTGGCCGACCAGCGTGACGATCGTCGGTTCCGCATCGCCCAGGAGCAGAAGATTGACACCCGCGACAACCGGCGTGGCGACCGCCAGCACGTTGCGCAGCCAGCCCCGCGTCACCACGACCAGCGCAGCGCCGACCAGGAACACCAGGAAGGGCGCGACGCTAGTCATTGTAGAAGTTCTCACCCTTCTGAACGAGGAAGCGCAGGCCTTCGGCCAGCAGAACGAGCAAGGCATAGGCCGCAAAGCCGAACACGGCGTAGAAACCGATCATGTCTTCCCAGTCGTGGTAGCCGTGACGCTCAATGAAGAAATCAGCAATGAAGACGGCCGCGCAGGCGGCGACCAACGCCCGGATCATCAGCCTGACGTTGCGCGGATTGTCGAAGAGATAACGTCTGCCGTCGTCTCTGGGGGGCTGGCTCATGGCAGCGCTCCGGCGGTGATCGCCGCGCCCTCGAGCAGCGCGATCAGGGGGTCGGGATAGAAGAAGAGAACGAAGCAGCCCAATGTCGTGAAGCCGATCGCGGCAAGGCAGGCGGCGGGCGCCTCGTGGCGCTTGGCCGGCACACCGGCAGGCAACGGGCGGAAGAACGCGCGGAACGGAATCGGCAGCAGATAGGCGATGTTGAGCAGCGTCGAGAGGAACAGCACAGCCGCGAAGATCGCCTTGTCGGCGTCGATGGCGCCTGCGACCAGCAGCCACTTGCTCCAGAGACCGCAGAGGGGTGGCAAACCGATGATGCTGAGGCTTCCGATCAGGAAGGCGGCGAAGGTCCAGGGCATGACACGGCCCAATCCGTCGAGCTGCGAGATCTCCGTCTTGTGCGCCGCGACCAGGATAGCGCCCGCACAGAAGAAGAGTGTGATCTTGCCAAAGGCGTGGGTCGCGATGTGGAGACCGCCGCCGAGGAACCCGGCCTCGGTGGCAAGAAGCGCGGCGAGCACGATGTAGGAGAGCTGGCTGACGGTCGAGTAGGCCAATCGGGCTTTCAGATTGTCCTTGGTCATCGCGATCAGCGACGCGGCGATGATGGTAAAGGCTGCGCCCCACTGCAGGACGTCGGTCATGACGAGGTCGCGCAACAGATCGAACCCGATGATGAAGGTTGCGATCTTCAGGATCGTGAAGACACCAGCCTTCACGACCGCGACCGCATGCAGAAGGGCGCTGACCGGTGTCGGTGCGACCATCGCGGCGGGCAGCCAGCGATGGAACGGCATGACCGCCGCCTTGCCGACGCCGAAGACGAAGAGGACAAGCAGGGCACCGGTGACAACAGGGTCCTGGACGTTCTGCAGGATGCCGCCCGGCACGAAGTCCAGCGTCCCTGCAAGCCAGTAGGTCGCGATGATGGCGAGCAGCTGAAAGCCGATCGAGGTGCCCAGGAGGATGCCGAGATAGGTGCGTCCGCCCTTGCGTGCCTCTGGGGTCCTGGCATGGGTGACGAGCGGGAAGGTCGCCAGCGTCAGGGCTTCATAGAAAACGAAAAGCGTCAGCAGGTTGCCGGCAAAGGCGACACCCATCGCGGACGCGATGCTGATGGCGAAGAAGGTGTAGAAACGAGTCTGGTTCTTCTCGTGATGCCCACGCATGTAGCCGATCGCGTAGACGGTCGTGACAATCCAGAGACCGCTCGCGACCAGCGCGAAGAGCATGCCGAGCGGCTCGACCTCCAGCGTGATTCCGATGTTGCTGACTGGCTCGGCGAGCGAGATGCGGATCTCTTCGCCGGCTTCGAGCGCTGTAGCAATCAGGGCGACGTTGCAGAACAGCACAACGCCGGTCGTAAGGCTGATGCCTTCGCGCACATCCGGCCAGCGGCTTGTCAGGAGGATGCCGATGGCACCGACCAGGGGAATGGCAATCGCCAGTGCCGCAAGCAGGCCGGGATCGGGCAGGCCGGTCATAACGGCGCTCCCAGCATGACGGCAGCGACGTCCGCCACGTTGACGGTGAATCGCGTGGCGATGCCGAAGACGACACACAGCACGGTCAGCAACACGGTCGTGCCGAGCAGCATGGCCGGTGCCTCACTGCGACCGGCACCTTCGGGCGGAGGCTGGAAGTAGGCCACCTCGACAACGCGCCAGATGTAAATGATGGCGAGCAGGGAGCTGAGCACGATCAGCACGGCGACCGGCCACAGATCGGCTCGCAGGGCCCCCGCGATCAGATACCACTTGCTGACAAAGCCGACGGTGAACGGCACGCCGATCATCGACAGGCCTGCCACGACGAAACAGGCCATCGTGATCGGCATCCGCCGGCCCAGTCCCCGGAAGGTTTCCAGGTTTGCATTGCCAAGGCGCATGATGACGCAGGCCATCACCAGGAACAGAGCACCCTTCATCAGGCCGTGGTTGAAGGCATGGACGATGGCGGCGACGAGGCCGTCCTGATTGCCGTAGCCGATGGCGGCGGCGATGTAGCCTACCTGGGCGACGCTCGAATAGGCGAGCATGCGCCTGAGGTCGTTCTGCCAGATCGCGACCAGCGAGCCAACGAAGGCGCCGGCGATTCCCAGGGGGATGAGGACCCAGCCGATCCGCATATCGACGAACGCGAACTCGGCACCGAAGACGTTGTAGATGAAGCGGATCAGGATGTAGGCGCCGACCTTCGTCGCCGTCGCGCCGAAGAAGGCGGAGACCAGTGACGGGGCGTAGGTGTAGGCGTTCGGCATCCAGACATGGGCCGGGAACAGCGCGAACTTGATGCCCGCGCCGACCAGGATGAAGGCCAGCGATGCCTGAACCGGTGCCAGATGCCAGAGAGCCGGGAGCCGGACCGCGAGGTCTGACATGTTGAGTGTGCCCGTCACCATGTAGATCAGGCCGATGCCGATCAGGATGAAGGTCGCACCCACCGTTCCCAGGGCGAGGTAGCTGAAGGCCGCCTTCGACGCCCGCCGGTCGTTGGCTGTGGCGACCAGGGCATAGCTCGCCAGAGACGAAATCTCGAGGAAGACATAGAGGTTGAAGACGTCGCCCGTGACGACGATGCCCAGCATGCCGGTCAGTGCCAACAGTGCCAGCGTATAGAACAGGCGTTGCGCGCGGGGTGCCACCTCGACACCAATGCCGAGCGGTACAGCCGGCATGATGATCGCCGCCATGCCGGAGACGAGCACAAGCAGCAGCGCGCTCATCGGGTCGACCACCAGGCCGATCCCCAACGGCGGCGCCCAGCCGCCCATCTCGTACCAGACAAAGCCCAGACCCAGCACGTTGAGGAAGAGCGCAATCGCGATCGCGAAGGTCAGCCAGGCCGCAGCCGTGGCGAATAGCCCGGCCAGTCGCGATTGCACCAGCAACGCGCAGACCGGCGCCGCGATCAGCGGGACGGCGATCTGAAGCGCTGGAAGATGCTGCACCAGCGGCACAGTTTCAGCGATCTCCATCGTCGCGGAGTTCATCCTCCTCGATCGAACCGTAGGCCTCCCGGATGCGCACGATCAGGGCGAGCGCGAGCGACGTCGTCGCGACCGAAACGACGATGGCCGTGAGGATCAGCACATGGGGAAGGGGGTTGGAGTAGGCCGTCGCACCCTCAAGCACGATCGGCGCAGTGCCGCCCTCGACATAGCCGATCTCGATGTAGAGCAGGAACACCGACGTCTGGAATATGTTGAGGCCGATGACCTTCTTGATCAGGTTGCCCTGTGTCATGCCGATGTAGAGTCCGATCATCATCACGATGATCGCACCCCATTGGACGGCATGGCCGAGGACGAACTCGAGCGCACCCACTACGGCCGCCAGCGCTCGGCGAAGGTGAAGAAGATGGCGATCAGCACGCCGGCGACGGTGATGCCGACGCCGAGTTCGATGATGATGATGCCGATGTGCTGGCCGTGAACGGGATTGTTGCTGTCGAGCGCACCGTACTCGAGGAAGTTGCCACCGAGGAAGAGGGTGGCGAAGCCGACGGTCGCATAGAGCAGAAGGCCTGACGAGATCAACAGAGTGACAGCCGGAAGTGGCAGAACCTTGATGGTGCGGCGTACGCCGAAAACCACGGCATAGACGATGAAACCGGTCGCGAAAATCACGCCAGCCTGAAAGCCGCCGCCAGGGCCATAGTCGCCGTGCATCTGCACATAGAGTGCGAACAGCAGGATGAACGGGACCAGCATCTTGACGACGACACGGACGATCAGGTGTTCGCTCATTCGCCGTCCTCCTTCCAGCGCCAGAGAAGAGCAATGACGGCGATGCCGGCTGTGAAGATCACGGTGACCTCACCCAGCGTGTCGTAGCCCCGATAGCTCGCCAGGACGGCCGTGACGACGTTGGGCACGCCGGTCTCGGCTGGTCCCTCGGCAAGGTAACGGTCGCCAACATGAGTCTGGCTCGGTGCCGAGGGATCGCCCATCAGCGGCATCTCGAAGGTGGCATACATCAGCGCCAAGCCGGTCGCGATGGCTACCGGCAGGCCGATATAACGTTGCTTGATGTGACTGCTGCGGAGCATTTCCTCCCGTGTCGTGAGCGAAATCACCGCCAACATCAGCGTCAGGGTGATACCGGCACCCACGGCCGCCTCCGTTAACGCGACATCGACAGCGTCGAGCAGGGTGAAGACGACCGCGAGGATCAGGCTGTAGACGCCGGTCAGGATCGCCATGCCGAGCGGGCTGCGGATCTTCACGAGCGTCAGTGCGAGCGCGATCATCAGGACGACAAGGATGATGACATGCCATTCGACCATCAGGGGTTCTCCTTGTCGGACTCGTCTCTGGCCTGATTGGCCTCAGGAGCGTTCGGCGACAGACCGCCCAACAGGGCGGAATGAGCCACGGCATGGCTCGCTGTCGGCGATGTCAGCACCAGAACGATACCGATCAGCACGATCTTCACGGTCACGAGATCGAAATCGGTCTGCAGTGCCATGCCGAGCAGCAGAAGGGCGGCGCCGCCGGTGTCGGCCAGGCCGCCGCTGTGCAGCCGGGTGAAGAGATCGGGAAGGCGCAACAGGCCAATCGCGCTCACCACCATCAGCAAGGCGCCGATGATCAGGCAAATCCAGCTTGCGATGTCGAGGGCGAGGATCATTCTTCCTCTCCCAGATGGCCGTGCTTGAAGAACCGCAGCGCAGCAAGGGTGCCGACGAAGTTCAGCAGCGCATAGGTTAGCGAGAGGTCCAGGAAATCCGGACGTCCGGTCAGGAAACCGCCCAGGGCTATCAGCAGCACGGTCATGGTGCCGTGCACGTTGACCGCGAGAATGCGGTCGTAGGGTGTCGGCCCGCGCACGGCGCGCACCAACGACAACGTCATGGCCGCGACCAGCAGCAAGGTGGGGATCGTGAACATCATGACGATCCCTCCATGGCGCAGACCCTGCGGTCCATCTCGCCCTCTTTCAGCGACTCGAACTCCGAGCAGGAGAGCGCATGGACATGAATGCGGCCGGGAAAGACCGACAGCGACACGGTGCCCGGTGTCAGCGTGATCGAGTTTGCAAAGGTAACGAGCCCGACCGTGGTTTGCTGGCTCGCGGTCACCCAGCCCGAGGCGGGATCGAGCCGGGACATCGGACCGAGGACAGCACGGGTCACGGCGATGTTCGACCGGGTGATCTGCCAGGCGAGCCAGGGAAGGTAGACGATCAGACGCCATGTGAGCTGCACGGGATGTCCCTCGCCGTCGATCACGCTCATGCGATGTGCAATCGTCACGACGATGAGGCAGGACACGAGTCCCGAGCCAATCAGAAACGGATCCCAGTGGCCCGAAAGGAGCAACCAGGTGCCGAACAGGATGGCGAACAGGCTGAAGGTCCGTGCCGAGAACATGGCGTCTCCCGAGTACGTTGCAGGGCCCGAGTACGTTACAGGGAAAGTGGACGCGCGGGCCTTACCCCGCCCGCGATGTCCCCGTGTTGGAGTCCGAGTATGCCCAGAGGGTCCGTTTGGGCAAGTCCGGCCGCGACGCGGCTTGCGCAATTCCGCACAGCCGGAACCGCGATGTCGAACAGCGCGAACACAGCGACCATCGATCCCGCATCGGGCTCAAGCGCCGCCCAGGCTGCAACATCGGGAAATGGATAACCCTGATGTTCGGGAATTGTCAGTCGGGTAGGGTGTGCCCGCCAGAACCGGAACAGAGCCGACGATACCCGGAATGAATACAGGATTGAATCGGTGCCGAGCGGGCGCCGGGCTGTTCCCGTCTCCCTGGTCTTTGACAAAGCGTTTCATCGGGCTCGCGTTCGTTCTTGCCACCCTGGCTGGCCCCCTTGTGGCGGGAGCTCAAGCCTTTGAACGAGATCATCTAACGATCCAGACGACAGATGGCGAGTCCTACCGTTTTGATGTCGAACTGGCGGTGAGTGCACAGCAAAGGGCTCAGGGGCTAATGTTTCGCGAGCAGATGGGCGCGTGCAAAGGAATGTTGTTTATCTTCCCGGAGGAAGCATTGCGGAGCTTCTGGATGAAGAACACCATTCTGCCACTCGATCTGATATTTATCGATCGCTTCGGATACATCGTCAGTATCAGCACGAACGCTGTCCCCTTCGATGAGACTCCCATCCTGTCGGGCGTACCGGCTCTGGCGGTTCTGGAGGTTCTTGCCGGGACCGTGGAGGAGCTCTCGCTCGGCGTCGGCGACCGAATTGTTCACGAGGCTTTCGAGCGCTGATCGGGAATCCATACAGAGTCGGGCATTTGGTTCTGGATTCTCCCGGGTCTGAAAACGGCATGGTGATCGAGGATGAGGTGCCCGGGGTCGACATCGCCGGCAGCGGGAACCAGCGCGGTAACGGTTGACGCAGCCCGCCTCAGCAATCAAAAGGGCCGCCTCCGGTCGGGGCGTAGCGCAGTCTGGTAGCGCACCTGCTTTGGGAGCAGGGGGTCGCTGGTTCGAATCCAGCCGCCCCGACCATTCCCGGCTTGCCGTGATGCTCTGATCTCGATCAACGAGGGCAACGAGCGGCGCAGTACCTGTTCCGGAGCCAGGACGGAGAGCCTTACCGGACGAAGAACCGGCTGACCCGGATAACCGCTATGTTGCCCTCGTGCACCCGGGATTGCACCCGGGAGCTTGAGGACAACCGTGTCCTCATGGGGCGGAACTTCTATCCCTGTGGCACCGAACCCAACCGCAAGACACTTGAGATACTGTTCGCGTACCCGAACCGTCGAGGAGGTTTTCCTTGCCGAGAGCCTCGACTTATCGGAGTCGCCGGGCGGAAGGCTCAGGCCGGGCGTCAGTGATCCTGCGCCGAAACGGCCTCCGCCTCGGCAGCCGCGCTTGCGTTTGTCATCGCGCGTACCTTATAGAAGGCGTGAAGAACCCGTGGCCGAAGGGCTGCCATGACCGCACGAATCTACTGCCCGTCCAGGACCGCCATGCAGTCGGGCCGCGCGAGGACCCATGTCTGGGTGCTGGAGTATGCCGCGTCGTCCGCGCCGACCGCCGATCCGCTGATGGGCTGGACCGGATCGTCGGACATGAAGGCCGACCAGCTCCGCCTGACCTTCAAGACGCGCGAAGAGGCGATTGCTTACGCCGAACGCCACGGCATCGACTACCGCGTGATGGAACACCAGACCCGCAAGATCGTGCCCAAGTCCTACGCCGACAATTTCAAGTGGCAGAGACCGGGCTGACCAGTTTCCCGCGCGCCCTTAGCTCAGTTGGATAGAGCGACGGCCTTCTAAGCCGTAGGTCCCAGGTTCGAATCCTGGAGGGCGCGCCATTCCGCCGGGTCTGGGAGGCATGGCATTCCGGTCGCCTCCTTGCGTTTCCCGAACGCGGCACGACCGGGAATGGCCTCGCCGTGGCAGGCGAGATCGACGGTGAGCCTGCCATCCTCGTTTCGCACCCCGATCCCGACGCCCGCCGGTCAGTCGAACCGCGCGTCGTTCAGTGTCCAGAACACAGGATGGTTGCGCACCGCTGCGTTGCCTTCGGCAAGATCGGCGGCGAGCCTGCCGTCTTCGGTCTGCGCCCTGATGTCGGCCCTGGCGTCGATCAGGGCCTGCACGCTCTCCGCTGTGCCGCCATGCGCCGCCTCGTGCAGCGGTGTATCTCCGTTATTGCTCCGCACCCCGATATCGGCCCCGGCGGCGATCAGGGCCTGCACGGCCTCCGCGCCAATGCTGTTACGCGCCGCCCGGTGCAGCGGTGTCCGTCCGTCTTCGGTCCGCGCCTCAATGTCGGCCCCGGCGGTGATCAGGGCCTGCACGATCTCCGCTTTGCCATATAAAACCACCGCGTTGTGCAGCGGTGTCGATCCGTGTTCGGTCCGCGCCTCAATATCGGCCCCGGCGTCGATGCAGCGTTCCACGGCCGGCAGGCCCGCACCGTCCCAGAACGCCCCTTCCGTCCAGTCGCATCTGTCGACCTGCGCCCCGGCCTGACCGGTCAGCATCAGCATTGCCAGGATTGCGCCCGCGATCCCGTGTCTGGTCCTGCCGCGCATATCCCGTGTCCCGGTGCCCGTCATTCTCACGTCTCCTCAACCATATCCATCCAAAGGGTCCGGTCGACCGACGCCCGGGCGCACCGCCATAGCCCGATTCCGATACATTGGGCCGTGCCGGCGCAATGTAGCGTACGGGGGATGCATCGGGCAATCGCTGTGCTCCATGTGCGCCGGAATTGTTGCGCCAGAGGGGCGGCAGGGCTCTCACGGCCCGTGTGCTGCGGCCCGTGTGCTACGGATCGTGTCGAGGTCGGGGCGTGGGTTCGATGTCATGACGCACGTCCCGTATCGGCGCGTTCGACGCTGGGGCGTTCGACGCTGACGGCCTTGATCATGGCGTGGACGGGTGTGCCTTCCGAGAGGCCGAGCGTCTCCGCCGATTTGCGCGTGATGCGGGACAGAAGCCGGGTGCCGGAGGCATCGAGAACCACATCCGCCTGGGCTCCGCCGCTGTGGGCGACCGCGCGCACGGTCGCGGGGATGGCATTGAGGATGCTGCTGCCCTCGGGCACCTGGAGCGCAATTGACACGTCGCGGGCGCGGATGCGGATACGAAGCTCCGCGCCCGGCTCATGGTCGAGGCCGGGGATGAGCAGGCTGCCGCCGGAGAAATCGAGCCGGGTGAGGGCATAGTCGGTGTCGTGGCCGGCGACGCTCGCACGGATCACCGCACCGGCCCAGAACCGTCCCGTCAGCGGGGCGAGATCGGGACGGCTGAGGATGTCCTCGACATCCCCGGCGGCGAGCACACGGCCCTCGCGCAGCACCACGACCCGATCGGACAGCCGGATGACCTCCTCAAGCGCATGGCTGACATAAATCACCGGGATGCCGAGCTCGCGCGGCAGGCGTCGGATGAAGGGCAGGATCTCGTTCTTGCGCGGCTGGTCGAGCGAGGCGAGCGGCTCGTCCATCAGCATGAGGTCCGGACTGGTGAGCAGGGCCCGCCCGATCGCCACGCGCTGGCGCTCGCCGCCCGAGAGCCGGGCGGGGCGCCGGTCGAGCAGATGCCCGACGCCGAGGAGATCGATGACGTCGGCTTCCGCGATCCGTCGCTCGGCAGCCGGCCGACGGCGCATGCCGTAGCGCAGGTTCGCGCGGGCGGTCATGTGCGGAAACAGGCGTGCATCCTGGAAGACATAACCGAGCCGACGCTTTTCGGGAGGGAGGTTCGTGCCATCCGCGCCGTCGAAGAGCACGCGCCCGCCCAGCGCGATCCGGCCGCTGTCGGCCTTCAGGAGACCCGCAACGAGCTCGATCAGGGTCGATTTTCCGGATCCGCTTGGGCCGAATAATGTCATTATACCATGGGTTTCTTCCGTAAAATTGACATCGATTGTGAACTTTTTGCGAGCCCGTTTGACGGTCACCTCGATCATGTGTCACCTCCCGACAGGCGGCGCTGAACACGGCGGGCGAGGAGTTCCGAGGCGGCGAGCGCCGCAAAGGCCAGAATGCAGGAGATCAGCACCAGGCGAAGGGCACCTTCGTCGCCGCCGGGTGTCTGCGTGGCAGTGTAGAGCGCCAGCGGCAGGGTCCGGGTCTGGCCGGGAATGTTGGAGGCGAAGGTGATCGTTGCACCGAACTCGCCGATGGAGCGCGCGAAGGCCAGCACGGCGCCCGTGAGAATGCCTGGCAGCACGAGCGGCACGGTGACGGACCAGAAGGCGTCGATCCGCGCGGCACCCAGCGTGCGGGCGGCGGTTTCGAGCCTGCGGTCGACCAGGTCGAGGCCAAGCCGGATGGCGCGGACCATGAGCGGGAAGGCGACCACGGCGCTGGCCACGGCGGCACCCTGCCAGGTGAAGGCGAAGGTCCAGCCGAACCAGCTCTGCAACACGCTGCCGATCGGGCCGTTCCGCCCCAGCAGGACGAGCAGGAGGTAGCCGACCACGACCGGTGGCAGGACAAGTGGCAGGTGGACGATGCCGTTGACGATGGTGCGTCCCGGGAATGCGACCCGCGCCAGCAGCCAGGCCACAAGCAGGCCCAGCGGCAGGCTGCCCAGCACGGCCCAGAACCCGACCCTGAGGCTGAGCTTCAGCGCTTCGATCTCAAGCGGCGTCAGGTCGAACATCGCAGGGTTCGGGGGGCCGCGTTGAGGCGATCGAATGCAGCCTCGCGTTCGGTGACAGGATCGCCGGCATTCTCGAGACCGGCATGGAGCCGCAGCAGCCCATGCCGAAGTGATGGAGATCGTCGAAGAAGGCGGACTTCCGGCTTTCGCTCATCGGCTGCAGCAGGATACCGAACAGGCCGCTGGAACCCGTGAAGGCGCGCTTCCAGAGGGCGTGGTCGGGGCTCGACCCGAGGCCGGGATGCAGCACGAAGCCTGTTTCCTGAGGTCGGCCAAGGCGTATGGCCAGAGTCCGGATGCCGCGCCGGGCGAGGCAGGCGTCGTCGGGTGCGATGCAGTTGCCCGGTGTCACGAAGGTCTTCCGCAGGTCGGAAAGAGCACCGTGGAGGCGTGGCAGGCCGGCGGATTGACGATGCCGTGATTGCCGTGGAAATCACGCCCCGCGGCCACGACCCTGGTGTCGTCCTTCATGGTTGTTCCCTTTACCGGCCGGTGTGGAGCCTAGGGCATATCCCGTTCAGATTGAATCAATCTGAACGGGTGACGATGCTCCGGGTCTTTCGATGCAGAGCGGATTCACGCACCGGGGCGGGAGGAACGGGATCCCCGGAATCCCGGTCGGCTCAGGTCAGGTCCGGGTCGGGATTGTGCCGGACGAACGGCAAGTGGACCGGCGCGCAGAATGGCGGTCCTGAGCAGTGGCGCGGGCCGCCGCGGACGTGTCGGCCGGTTTCGCATCTCAAGGAACGTGATGACGGTCTCGAGATCGCGTACGCCGTCCTTCCCGAAGACCTCGGCCATGGCGGATCAAGCGGCGGGGCCGGTTTCCACGGGCGTGTCGTCGCGTCCGCCCCATTCGGTCCAGGAGCCGTCGTAGACCGCAACCTTGCGCGCACCGATCAGATCAAGCGCGAGTGCCAGGAAGCAGGCACTGATGCCCGAACCGCATGTGGTGGCGACCGGCTTCGACGGATCGACACCCAGGTCTGCAAAGGCGGCGCGGATGGCGTCGTCGTCCTTCACCGTCGCGTCGTCGTTGAGCAGCGTCGAACAGGGCAGGTTGCGGCTGCCGGGGATATGGCCACCGCGCAGACCGGGGCGGATTTCAGGCTCCTCGCCCGTGAACCGACCCGCACCGCGTGCGTCCACGACCTGTTCGCGCCCGGTGCTCAGGTTGTTGAGCATCTGCTCCCGGTCGCGGACCAGGAAGGAGTTCATGCGCGCGGTCAGATGGCGCTCGCGCGGGATGACGGCTTCATCGTCGACCGGCCGTTCCTCGGCCATCCACCTGGCAAGGCCGCCGTCGAGCACCGCGACGTCCTCGTGGCCGAAGACCCGGAACATCCACCAGACCCGCGCTGCGGCCATCATGTTGCCGCCGTCGTAAACCACGATTCGCACGCCATCGCCCAGTCCCAGCTTGCGGGCCCGGCTCGAGAACTTTTCGGGCGAGGGCAGCATGTGCGGCAGGTCCGACTTGTCGTCGGAAATCCCGTCGATATCGAAGAAGACCGCACCGGGGATGTGCCGTTCGGCGTATTCAGCCCTGGGGTCGCGCTCCTCGGTCGGCAGATACCACGATCCGTCGACGACGCGGATGTCGGGTGCGTCGATGCGATCCGCCAGCCAGTCGGTCGAGACCAGGCTCTTGCCACGTTTCATGATGTGCTCCGTCAGTCGAGCAGGACGACGTTCACGCGTCGATTCTGCCTGCCCTTGTTTTCGATCCTGGAGACCGCGACCTGGCCGAGATCGCCCGTGCGCGACACATGGGTGCCGCCGCAGGGCTGAAGGTCGACGCCCTCGATTTCCAGCAGACGTACCCTGCCCATACCACGCGGCGGCTTGACCGACATGGTGCGGATCAGCTCGGGCCGTGCGTCGAGTTCGTCGTCGGCGATCCAGATCGGTCGGACCGGATGGTCGGCCGCAACGATGGCGGCGAGCTTCGCGGTGAGATCGTCCCTGGTCATGTCGGGCTGCGGCCAGTTGAGATCGATCCGGCTCTTTTCGGCGCCCACCGATGCACCGGTGATCTCCGCATCGACCAGGGCGCAGATCACATGAAGCGTGGTGTGCATGCGCATGTGTTTGAAGCGCCGTTCCCAGTCGATCTCCGCGGCGACCGGTGTACCGACCGCCGGAAGGGTGGCCCCTTCGGCGACAATGTTGACGACGTCTTCCAGATGATCGCCCTTGACCGTGTCCGCGATCTCGACGACCGAGCCGTCGGCCAGCGTCAGGCGGCCGGTGTCGCCCGGCTGGCCGCCGCCGGTCGGGTAGAAGACCGTGCGATCGAGCCGGATGCGCCCGGCCTCGGCCCATGTGACCTTGGCCTCGCAGGACGCCGCATAGGCGTCATCGCGGAACACGAGCTCCATGTCAGTTCATCCAGGGCGGGGTCGGCAGGTTGCGCTCCCACAGGAACGCCGGATTGAATATCTTGCTCTGATAGCGGGTGCCGACGTCGCAAAGAATGGTCACGATGGTGTGCCCGGGGCCCATCTCCCCGGCAACCTTGATTGCGCCGGCGACGTTGATGCCGGTCGAGCCGCCCGTGCAGAGGCCCTCATGCTGCAGGAGGTCGTAGATGACGTCCAGCATCTCGACATCGGTGATCTGCATCGACATGTCGATCGGGCCGCCGTCGATGTTCTTCGTCACGCGGCCCTGGCCGATGCCTTCCGAGATCGAGCTGCCCTCGGATTTCAGCTCGCCGGTCTGGAACCAGGTGTGCATGCACGAGCCGAAGGGGTCGGACAGCACGATCTTCACATCCTTGTTGCGCTCCTTGAGGGCGATGCCGACGCCGGCCAGCGTGCCGCCGGTCCCGATCGCCGAGACGAAAGCGTCGACCTTGCCGTTGGTCTGATCCCATATCTCGGGGCCGGTGCCGTCGATATGGGCCTGACGGTTGGCAACATTGTCGAACTGGTTGGCCCAGATCGCGCCGTTGGGCTCCCTGGCGGCGATTTCGGTGGCCATGCGCTCGGACGTGCGGATGTAGTTCTGCGGGTCCTTGTAGGGCTTGGCCGGTGTCAGATGCAGCTTGGCGCCGAGGGCTCGCAAGGTGTCCTTCTTCTCCTGGCTCTGGGTTTCCGGCATCACGATCACGCAGCGGTAGCCGAGCGCATGGCCCACGGTGCAGAGCCCGATGCCGGTGTTGCCCGCCGTGCCCTCGACGATCACGCCACCGGGCTGCAGGTCCCCGCGCGCCTCGGCGTCGCGGATGATCGACAGGGCGGCCCGGTCCTTCACGGACTGGCCGGGATTGAGGAACTCGCACTTGGCGAGGATGTTGCAACCGGTCTTTTCGGAGGGGCCGCGCAGCTTCAGGAGCGGCGTGTTGCCGACCAGCGAAATCAGGCTGTCGTGCGTCGTCATGGCAGAATTGTCCGATCAAGGCATGCAGCGGCGAGCGCGGAGAGGAACACTAGATCGGATCGCCAGCCGGGGGAACCGGCAGCGGTTCCCCCGGCTGGCGTGAATCTGCTCAGGCAGATCGCTCAGGCAGATCGCCGCGTCGGTCAGAGCGGCATCGCAATCCTGATCGTCGACCCCGATCATCGACTGACATATGCGACTGACATATGCGACCCTGAGGCCTCGCTCGTGGTCTCGACGGGTGGGCATGGATGGTGTTCGCCAATTACGGAACACCTTGCGGAACAACCTGCCCTTTCGGGAGGCGGTCGGGAAGAGACAGAAGGTTTCAGGCGGCGTGGCCGCCTGAAACCCTGATTCTGTCTTCAGTTCTGGGTCGGGGCAGGTTGTTGGACAGCGTAAAACGCTCCACCTTCGATAGGAGCGCCAGCTTGTGAGCCCACAGTAACGGTTCCTGTCAGGTCTCCGTGTACCAGCAACGACCCATCGTGATCGTACACGTTACCTGCAATTGTCCCGCTGACTCCGGTACGCTCATTGGAAACAGTAACCCTCGGGGCAAGGGTACCGCTCAGGGTGCTGGTCATCTCGGTCGCAGTGATCGTTCCGGTACCCGTAAGGGTCGTCCC